>JAISCT010000060.1 GCA_031265355.1 Oscillospiraceae bacterium
TCACTGTCTCCGCCGCGCCGCCCACCGCGGCCACGGACGCGGTGAACTGCTGCGTCGTCCCTCTCGTGACGCTGGCCGTACCGGGCGTGACCGTTACGCCGGTGACAGCCGGAACAGGGCTGGGAGGATTTGAACCGGAATTGGGAACCGCGGTGACTAGATTGGCCCCAAAGGGTGGGACGATAGCTGTGTCAATCACGCCAATTTCCCCGGTATATTTGGTCAGCCTGACCAAAAAAATGACAATGTCGGACGGCGCCGTACCCGTACCGGTATACTTGATATTGACCGTACAGACCAGTGGATCGGTATAAGCATTCATCAGACTTGAAATGCCAAAATAGATACCGCCCTCCCTCTCGCCGGGAGAGGGGCTTATTCCGGAGACACTGTACGAAACGCTTGTGATTTCCACCTCCGATGGCAACGACACCAGGAAGTCAACACCGCCGAACGGCGCGTCCGGCTGAACGGTGATTTGAAAGCGGCCGCTTTGAGCGGCATCCAGGTTCACGGTGACCGGATCCAACGAATAAGAGAGCGCGTCCGCGCTCGCCACAGGCAAAAACAGGTTGACCGCCATGATGGCGACCAGGGCAGCCATAAGATTGCTAAAAAATTTTTTCACGAATACCCCTCTTCTCTTCATGGAATGTCTTCTAGCCCATCTGTGAAAATGCCAAAGCGCGACAAATGCTACATTTTTGTTTCACCTCCCCAACCCCGCGCCCGCGTCTCAGAGGCGGGGTGTTGCTTTCATGATGCGAGTCTTACCGAGCGCAAAATATGGGTTGACAAGGGAATCAAAAACAATTATAATGATTAAAAACAACAAATGATAGGGGTTGTATCTTGTGAAAAAATACCGTTTAATTGCCCTATGTGCTTGTTTCTATCTGGCGCTGACCGCGTGTGACAATCCACCGGAGCCGAGCCCGTCAAGTACGCCGGAACCGGAGATCACGAAGGATTCCGTGGCCTTCTACGTCGGCGAAGAACCGATCTATTACGCCGAATTTAACTTCCATGTCGTCTCTGGAATCAATACGTATTACAACAGCGAAGAGGGACAAGCAAGTGGATTTGACCCCAATCTTCCACTGGCCGAACAGTTTTACCAAGACTCCGAGCTCACGATGGAGGAGATGTTTACAGAGAACACGATAAAAGACTTGCAAAGCATTGTCGCGATGTATCTTGAGTCGAAGGTCAATGGATACGCAATAGACGAACAAGAAACAGAGAGTATCAATGCATACTTTGAAAGCCTGAATGTCTACATCGAACAGGAAGGCATCACAGAAGAAAAGGCATATGAGGATAAGTACGGGGTCGCCATGTCTCACGAGGAGGTATATGCCATCTTGGAGCGGAGTTTAACCGGCAAATCCTATGAGAGCTACATACGTGAAAACATGACCGCCACCGACCAAGAGCTTGAAGCGTTTTATGAAGAGCACAAAAACGAAGTCATACTCCCCGACTGTCACGAGGTGTCCCTGCGACTCATCAATTTCACCAACAAGCAAATCGCGTTGGACGTCCTGGAAAAGTTCGAAAACGGCGACAAATCCGAGGAATCGTTTATCGACTTGGTGGGGCAGTATTCAACAGACGAGGGGGACATCGAGTATGGAGGTCTGTACACCAACCTGTCGCCGCAGAATTACAGCGCCGCGTCATTTGACGAAGTGGAGTCCTGGGTATTCGACAACGTGCGTGTGCCGGGCGACTATAGCGTTCTCGACACGAAAAACGGATATGAGCTGGTATATTTTGTGGCAAAGGGAGACCCGCTCTGGAAGTCGTGGAGCCGTTACGCAAAAGAAAATTTAGATATCCAAAGTATCATCGACAAATATCCTATTTCCTATCCGGAAGGCCAAGAATCACCGCGCCGGCGCTGACGCTCGTAGCATCGACATTCGTGACAATACAAAAGTGCCTGCTGTGTGTGATCGCGCTTGAACAACAAGCCCGCTGTTTGTGCAAAGCAATTTGCGGCGATACGACTCCGGCTCATAAAGGTATACATTTCTGGACACATCCAATGTACCCATCCGGTCTTCCTCGGATTGACCAAAACTTACAAAATTCAAACAAATAGGGCCTTGACTTTTATATTAATTTGGGATATAATAAGGAAAAATCATAAGTTTTGATCTTATATCAACGCTTTCTAAAAGGTATACCTTTCCAGATGCGCTCAATCTCGGCAACCCTTTCTGCCACAGTCGGTATAGACTTCAATGTCTTCTATTTTTCTCAAAAAAACAGAACAGACTATTATCCATAAAATAACAGTCTGTTCTGTTTTTTATTGTTTATTCTCACTTTTTTCTACTATATCTGGTTGCGCACTCCTATATATAGTGGTTTAACCGCCCCGACTGCCGGCAGGGTACGTATTTTCTTATTTGCTTCCGCGCCCCGTCAGAGGCCTCGACGACGGAGTGTCTCAAGCTCAGGCCTCCAATCCACTCCCGGGAGACGAGCGCCGGGGGCTCTAGGTTGCAGAATATTCCATTGCCCTACACTGGGTCAGACCGTAGCGTATCATCGGGGACAACAGATTGGATACTGCCAAGGCTAAGTAGCTGTGACGCCCGTTTTTGCATGTGACGTTCAATTGCACTAAGGTTGTCTTCAGGGAGATTGATTTTCGGGTGGCGCGCAAAAGTGAATCCCAGCATTTTACGCAGCATGGCCGCTTGACGCGGTGTCATAGCCGACGCACAAATGCTCTCGAATTTCGCCCCGCAAGCGGGATGAGGTGATCTCGTCAAAGCGTACTTATCTAAGTCAGCATAACTGTCCTTCGAGGCAAAGTTGAACAGCGCATTGCCATTGTCAAACACTGGCGCGGGCGCGATCACTTTACCGGAATGATTGTCTCGAAGAACGCCAAAATTGTTGAAGTGCCTATCCTCATTGTATATGAGCGCATCAAAAACGAGCATGTCTCGTATGCTGTCGGCAAATGTCTGACCTTGCCGGTCATAGTATCGCACAACAGCGGCCAAACTACTATTTTTTACGATACGATAGATCGGCACATATGCCGTGTCGATATCAGTAAATAGCTTACACTTTGAAGCGAGAATTTCTTTCCAGTTCTCCAAATCATAGTGAACCGCATGGATACCCATATGCTCGGCGATCTGGCAAGCATAGTACTCACTGTAGGGTTCCTTACCTGTGTTGGATGCTCCTGACGTACCTCCCTTGTACAGATAAATACCATCTCTGTCAATGAACCGCCACGCTTTTGGAAGCATTCCATCCGTGGTCAGTTCAGGGGATGTCGTGAACACCACGTCGCCGTGAGGAGCGCCCGTATACGCCACAAGCGAGAGCATCTCCGAAAAACGATTTTCATAGAGATTACAGTCCGCAAATGTGCCGTCAAACCCTTGCGGAACAACCCAGTAGCTATCATTCAGCGACAGCCCTTTGCAGACATCAATGATGCCCTTTGGGTTATCGGCGGACAAACCAAGCGATTGTAAAATCTCCTCAACAAATGCTCTATTTTTGGGTATGACGCGCCGTCTCAGCCAGTCGCCGAGCGTATCGGGGTTGATCTGCTCAGCTGGGAGAAGATCCATCGGCAGCAATTCCGCCTTTTTCGGCACAACTGATATATGGCTGACATCAAGCGCCTCAAACGCTCCGCTTGTCATTTCAAACAAAAGCAGCGATTCATCAAATAGTCTAAGTTCATATTTGTTATCCATTTCAGACGGCCTCCGATTTTTTCTCTTCGTTTTGGCCTTTTATACAATCGCAAATCGCTGTTATTGCCAATCATAACACAAGGTATATTGATTTGTCAAGAGGATTCATCAGGAATTTGACAAAGGCCACAAATGATGGGGCTGCGGAGTATACATCCTCTCTCAGCCCTAGGCGCATACTCTGGATAAATCGGTGAAGGCGCCGCTCATTTTTGAACGGCGCCTTCGGTCTGTACGAGTAAGGATATCTAAAAAGGAGAGAAAGTGTATATGAATGACCAAGGTGCGGGTGTCCTATTGTTTCACGGCCACTAAGAACCTGTGCAGCATCGCTGCGAACTCGGCGCGGGTCGCCGTCCCCTGCGGGTCGAACGCGTCGTTTGACCTGCCCCTGATGATATCCTGCAAAACCAGCGCGTTCACGCTTTCTTGCGCATAGCCGCTGATCTTGTCCTTGTCGGTAAAGTCGCGCGTTTCGGCTGTGTTCTCCGGTATCTTTTTAAGGGCGTTCTCATAGCGGTGGATGATGGTCGCGAGTTGTTCCCGCGTGACGTTTTCATTGGGACCGAATTTGCCGTTCGGATAGCCGAGTACGATCTTTTCAGCCGCCGCCCAGATCACCGCGTCGGTGTAATACTCTCCCGCAGCCACATCGGGGAAGGGGTTGCCCAATTCGGAAACGTCAGGCCTCCCTTCCATGCGATACAACACGGTGACCACCATGCCGCGGGTAAGTGTCCTGTCGGGGCTAAACAGCGTGACCGACATGCCGTTCATCAATTCGTTTTCCCACATATAGTACACATCGCCGTAGAACCAGTCGCTCTCCGCGACGTCCGTGAACGGGAAGAGCGACGCGAGCGGCGCCGTGTTGTCGCCGACATCCTCTGTACCGCTTACGACGCTCGAACCGCCGCTCGAACCGCGGGTTATGGTAATAACGTACTCCTTTTTCGTTACATTGTCTTCAGCGGTCACGGTAACCGTGAGCCTGTTCACGCCCACGGCCAGAGAGAGCGCACCCGCACCCGCCACCTTCGCGCCTGCGTGATTGGCAACCGCCGTTACGGTGACGCCGCTCACGCCGTTGGCCACGGAGGATGTATAGGAAGTTGTATTCGGATCAAAAGCCGGGGTCAACGTACCGGGGCTGACTGTCAGACTGAAAAGCGTCGCATCTGTGGAACTTGCGGATGTGCCGCCGCCAAATGGAACCAGCGCGACCCTGATCTCCTTATCCGAAACGCGATCCTCAGTCGTATGTACAGGATCGTCCGGTTTTTCCCCGATTTTTGTATATTGCTTGATTTCTTTGATAACAAGAGCCGTTTCAACCGAACCCTCGTAAACAACGCTGACCGTACATGTCAGCGCGGCGGTAAATTTATTTTCCAACGCGTAACATGAAAAGTAAACCGTATCCGGCTTCTGGCCGCCAGGAGGCGTCATCGGAAGATTTTCGGCTGCGTCCGTCAAACTGTAACTGACCGAGCTGATCGTGACCCCGCTGGGCAGTTGAATCTCAAATTCGACGCCGGCATACGGCGCCGCCGAACCTGGCACCGTTATGTCAAAACTGCCGGTTCCGGCTTCGGTCATATTGATCCTTGTCGAAGATACACTGTAGTCAAGTACGCCAACCACGGCCGCCGCCGCCGTCGTGGCCAACAGACCCGTTGTCAGAATGACAATCAAGAGCGCAATGAGAATCTTCTTCATGATTATTTCTCGCTTTCCAAAAGTGTTTCATATCCGCCGCCGCGGATATACGGCGGCGGATATGAAACTGAATGTTGAATGACGTGTGTCTGTCGGTTGTTTGGTTATGCGGCGAAATAGGAGCTGATGATCAAGATATCAGCCAGATTGACGATGCCGTCGGCGTTGGCGTCAAATGCTTGGGCGTCAGCCCAGCCGGCGTCGCCGGCCATATACAGATAATATTTGTTGATGACCCAGGAAAGGTCAAGGATGTCAATGTAGCCGTCACCGCCCGGAACATTGACGTCAAAACGCCATTGGTTTGAGACGACGGCCGTGGCGCTGGACGGGTTCAGCACGGCATAAGCGGCGATCACTTCGGTCGGCGACACCTCGGGTATCAGGACCGATGTGAGCTCTCCTTTGACCTGAGCATTGTTTGTCAGACCGCTTTTGGCCTTAAAGTTCACCGTCAGTATCTTGACGGGATCTTCAACCGACCAGACCACCCCCTGTTTCAGCAGTACAATGGCGGCCTTGTATACACCGGTTTCGGCGTTGTAAGTCGGATCTTTCAGGAAGAATGGGCTGAACGAATCCGGAATGTTGATGACGCTGTCGACATAGTCGAGCTTGGCACTGTCGAACTTGGCCGTGAGCTCGAAGGCATTGGTCCCGGGCACATTGCTCACGGTAACGCCGTAGCTCAGCGCTCCGGAAGAAACAGTGTCCAGAACGGCCGGAGCGATGATACCGGCGACAAGTTCACCTTCGCCTACCACTTTTTCCACCGTGACTGTCGCGGACAGAGGAAGATTGGCGGAAGAGCCGCCGACCATAAAGGTTCTCTCGCCAAGTACGGGCTGCCACTTCCCCTTTGTGCCGTCAGACTGCGTGGCGAGCGGCGCGTTGATATCCCAGTACATCAGCTGCTCCCAGCCCACGTCCATGGTAACGGTACGTTTCTCGCCGGGATCGAGGTACACCTTGTCAAACTGTACCAGCGCTTTCTTGGCGATCTGGACTTCCTCTATGATCTGATTGCGGTTGAGGGCGGGCATCACATAGTCCTTGGGCGCACTCAGATAGACCTGGACAGCCTCTCCGCCGGCCACATCGCCGGTGTTCTCGACGTCCACCGAGACGGTGTAGCCGTACTTCGCACCGGGGGTCGGGACGACTTTCAGGTTGGAGTACCCAAATGTGGTGTAGGACAGACCGTAGCCGAAGGGAAATAAGACCCCATCCGACCCGTTCTTCTGCCAATCATACCATTTGTAGCCGCCGTAGATCCCTTCGAAGTACACGCTGTAAGTACCCGGAGACGCGACGTTGGCGTTTTGGTTGTATTCGTTTCCGAATTGGGACTGCTGCGAGTCCGTCGGGAAGGTGATCGTCGTCTTGCCGCTGGGGTTCACGACGCCGGTCAACAGTTGGGCCGTCGCTGTGCCGATCGTGTCGCCGCCCAACCACATCCACAAAACGGCATCCACTTTGTCGATCCACGGCATGGAAACGGCCAGAGAGATGTTGCCCACGAAGATGACTTTGTTGCCCGCGGCGCGCGCGGCGGCGGACACCTCTTCCAGAAGTGACACCTGTACGGCGGCAAGTGTATTGGTGGTTTCTGCGGCCGCGCTTCCGCCGTTGCTTCTCTGATGAGCGAAGAAGACCACGTCGGTGCCAGGTACGCCGGCGGCGGCCACAGCGGCCGCACGGGAGGCGTCGGTCGTGTTACCTGGCAGCCAGTTCACTTGAAACTGCGCGTCTTTGGCGTTGAGGGTGGTCCACATGCCAGTCTCTAGCTTATACCAACGGTCCTTGATCAGGGTCACGCTCGTAAAGGTTGCGGGGATATTCAGACCCTCACGGGTGGCCACGTCGCTGGACGTGCCGTAGCCCGATCCGGCGGGGATGCTGCTGCCGCGGCCGAAGTTGGGGGCTGCCGTGAAAGTGATGTCCGTGGAACTTTCGACCTCCATGTCGTCGCCGAGCAGGCTGATTCGACTGTCGCTGACGGCGCCGTAACGGGTACCGCCTATGTTCAGGATTTTGAACCCATAGATGCCGTCGGCGGGCGCCTTCAGATAAGTGACGACTCGGCCGGCCTGCCCCTTCACAATGCCGTTGCCGGTGGGGCCGTTCTTATAATCGTTGGTGCCGGTAAGCACTTTGAGATCCGGGAGGATCTTGCTGACCGTATTGGTCAGTGCTTCCGAGGCCGTGGCCGCGTCGCCGACCGTGAAATTGACGCCGGCGGTGACGCCGTCATAATCGCCGGTGTACTGGGGCTGCGTGGGTCTCTCGATCTCGGACCACAGAAGATCGGCCGGGATGGGCTCGCCGACGATGTCGTTGACGCCGATGTAGCCCTTGACGTCGGAGTTCGGCATCAATTCATCAATTTTCTCCAGTGGGGAGAACTTGGCCTGCACCCAGCCGGCGGAGGCTTCGGAGTAGTGGCTGGTCAGAGCGTACTGGCCGGAGAGACCGATCACGGCGATTTTCTTGCCGGCGGCGTCCTTCAGCGGCAGCGCGTTGTTCTCGTTTTTCAGGAGGACGGCGCCCTTGGTCTCGACCTCCAAGTTGAGCGCTTCATTCTCCCAGAGAATGTCATATCTCTCCTGGCCCAGCGGATGGGCGAGCTCGATGGAGTTGTGGCCGCCTGCGATCGTACCGCGGATGGCCACGCCGTTGTCATCGAGCTGGACGAGACCCAGATAGCCGAGCTTGCCGATGGCCTTCAGGTTGTAATAGGCGTTCAGCCTGACGTCTTCCAAGGTACCGTAACCCAAGTCTATGGCCTCCTCAAATCTGGCCTGGGTGTTGCGGGAGATCGTGCCGGTCTCAAGGGTGGTGCCCGAGAAGCCGGAGAACGTCGTGTTTCCGCCCCAGTCTGTCATCGTGAGGCCCTGGTAACCATACATGTTGCGCAGGGTGTCCTTCAGCAGATATGTGTCCCAGGCAGCTTGGTAGCCGACGGGAAATTCTTTCTCCGATTGGATTGCGTTGGGATTGGGTATACCGACCTGCGGGTAAAAAGCGTTGCCCTGACTGGAGTAGAATTTCGGTGCGTCGTTCGCGGCCCAGGTGTCGTAGAAGGGCAAGTTGATCCTGTTGTAGGAGGTCATGATGGCCGAGGCGCCGCCTTCCACGATGGCCGCTCTGGGCGCCGCCATCCAGTTTTCGTGGAAGGTCTGCTCGTCGACTCTGACGTCGCGGTTTGTGCCGGTGTTGAAGTTGTACCCGGCCACGTGTTTCAGCGTGGCGGCGACGTTTTGGTCCTCCATGCCCTTGACGAACTGAACCGCCAACTGGGCGCCGAGATACGCATCCTCACTCAGGGTGTCGCGGCTGCGGCTGAAGTGCGTGGAGCGGATCACATCGATCTGGCTTCCCAGCTGGACGTTGGCCGAGGAGGCTTTGTTGTCCCGGCCGTAGGACGTACCGTACTTATACATGGCGTCCCTGTCCCACGTGGCGGCCGCGGCGGGCTCGGAGGGGGGCAGCGTTGTATCGAAGTGTCCAACGGTGACGACGCCCTGGGGGCCGTCCCAGAAGCGCATAACCGGGACGCCCAGGGCGCCGACCATGTGCACATAACCGGTGCCCCAGGTATAGCTGTCTTCCCAGACGCCGGTGTTACGGCCGCGGGTGGTGTTGGAACCGCCCTGCAGATCGTAGAGCTCCACCGTCGTCAGGGCGTTGACGACGCCCCAAGCCAGGGCATCCAATCTCGGGTCGTCCCAATCCAAGGGTTTGATGGCGCTTTCCGGATAAATGGCCGGGAATTCCGGCGGGTCCGCCGCAGATACAACGCCGAAGCCGGAAAACAGACTGATGATCATGATCAGTGTCACAGCGAGTGCCAACAATTTTTTCACATTGTTCTTTTGCATGGAATTGTCCCCTTCTTTCTTCTTTCCTGACCTAACCCGGTGTAGCCGGAATCAAAAATTGATCTATCTTACCGCGCCTTTGGACGACACACCCCCTTCCACGGTGCTATTTGACCTTTTGCCGGCATCTCCCCCTTTCCATCATCGCAACTCATAAAGGTATACCTTTCCAGCGTATAGATAACACAGTGCTTTCAGAAATATCAGCTCTACTATATTACAACATTTCAGCAAAGTCAATAGACTATTTTGTACGATTTTCGAAAAATTTCTGCAATACTTCCAATTTTTAACATATTTTTACAAGGGAAAATCATAAAAAACTCTCAAATGCGCCCACCTGGAAAGGTATGCGTTTCCGGCGTTTTTTGAGCGGCGGAAACGTTTTCTTTTCTTGCAGAAATCGCTCGTTACAACTGTAAAATCGCGAAAATCGTCTTCAATATCGATTGAGTTGAGAAATCCTCTCAGTCGTCAGCCGGACATGCCGCAGGCCCCCGGCCCGCCTTCTTAAAGACGGGCCGGGGGCCTGCGGCTGATTTGATTTTCTTTTATCCGAAGACGCGGCTCAGAAGCCCTTTTGGGGGATTCTGGGCCTCTTTGACCTCCATGGCATGCCACAGCATCTCGGCGGCATCGGCGCGGGTGAGTGTCTCCGACAACCGCATGGTCCCGTCGCGGAAAGCGCTGAGAACGCCCGTCGCATTCATATTGGCGGCGGCCTGCCGGGCCCAGGCGGGGGCTGCGTCGCGGTCGGCAAACACCGGCTGGCCCGCATCGGCCGGCCGCAGCATGTTGTCTAAAATCACCGCCGCCTCCGCGCGTGTGACCGGCCGGTCCGCGCGCAGCGCCTTGCGCCCGTCCGGCAAGCCCACGCCGTGTATGACCCCGGCCTTGATGGCCGCCGAAGCGTAAGGCTTCACCCAGGCGGGCGTCACCGCGTCGTCGGAGAAACCCGTCACCGCCGCCGGCGTCACCGCCCGATCCCCAACGGCCGTCATGGCCAGTGTGATGAACTCCCCGCGGCTGACCGGCAACTCGGGGCTGAAATAGTGCAGATTCCCCATCTGTTCACCGACAAATACGCCCTCTTCACACAGCCGGATCGCCGCGAAGTGGGCGGGATGCCCCTCCATGTCGGCGTAAGTGGTCTTTGTCTTCGGTTTCTCGATCTTGATATTGACAACGGCCTCCTCGGAGTTGTGTCCCTGGGTGTCGACAGCCACATAAGAGAATGTGTCGGCGCCGGTCTTGTTTCGATAAGGCGTGTACGTGAACAGATCCTCCGTCCCGACCTCCACGTCGCCGCGCCGTGCCTTCTTCGTGACCTTGTAAAGGAGAGCGTCCCCGTCGGGGTCCGACCCCTTGAAGGCCTGTGTGACGGCAATGTTCTTGTACGTGACGAGGGTCAGATCCTCCGCCACCGGCGGACGGTTTATGGGCGCCGCGAGGGTCAGCCGCACGGTGACGGGCGCCCCATGGGCATACCCGTCAAACACCGGCAGATAAGAAAAGCTCGTCTCCGCCGTACCAAGCGCAGCGGGCACAAAACGCAGTGTGTCCAGCGCGTCTGCCACAACGGCTTCACCCGCCATCATCGTGCGGGTGTCGCAGACGAGCGCCCCAATTTCGGGCGGCGGCAGCGCGATCAACACAATGCCCTCCAACGGGGTGTCCCCGCCCGCGCGCCGTACAAATTCCTCCCGGGTGAACAAGATCTCCCCGTCGATCGACCCGGTGCGCGTCGGTACGTCCCTGTCCGCGTCGGCGGACGAGCGCGCGATCACGCCGGGTACGACCGCGGCGAGCAGCGTCAGCACCAACGCCAACGCGAAAAACCGGTATCTCTGCCTCAATTTGTTTACCTCCCAACAGCACATGTAATATTCTAGTAGACTGTGTCACCTAAATGTTTACCAAGCGCCGGTCTTTTTCCCGCCAGACAGCGTTGGCGGAACCCGCTGATACACGCCAGTATCAGCGGGACCCGCCGCCTTGTCTGACGAAAAAAATCCTCGCCGCTTGCTGACAACCTTTAGATGACACAGCCTACTAGGGGCCGGAAACAAGACAAAAATGAACTGTTCCCTTTTCCCCTCTTGACAGATTCGCCAAAATGCGGTATGATAGAGACATATAATACATATATTCTTAATATGTATTTGGAAAGTGGGGGAATGCAATGAAACATGTCAAATTGTGGGCGTGGCTGCTGGCCTTGGCGCTGCTTCTGGCGCTGCCTGGGTGTGCGGCCGGGGAGACGGCCGACGACGCCGCGCCGCCCGCCTCGCAGGGCGGTGTGGCGCAGGACGACGGCGGGGACGAGCTGTTCACGCTCCGGATGATCACGATCACCGCCTTCAATGAACTCAACGTGGCGGACGCGCTGGGTTTCTTTCGTGACGAGGGCATTCAAATCGAGTACATCGGCGCGCTGAACAAGAGCGTCACGGAGCACCAGCTCCTCACCCAGGGCGAAGTCGACGTCTTTGTCCAGTCCCATCCGCCGGTGGTGGCGCAGGCGCGGCTCGCCGGTATGAAGTCCATCGCCGTGACCACCGGTATCGTCGACCATGAGGAGTACACGCATGTGCGCTACCTGGTGCAAAAGGACAGCCCGATTCAGTCGCTGGACGAGGCCGTCGGGCACAAGGTGGCCATCACCCGCATCAACCCGTGCGAGGACGGCTATGTGAAATATTATTTAAAGACCCGGGGGCTCGACCCGGAGGGCGCCGAGTTTGTGACGCTGGAGGCCGGTACGCTGGAACAGTCGCTGGTGCAGGGCCTGGTCGACATCACCACCTCCCATCCACCCCACGCGGGCGCCGCGCTGGCGACCGGTGAGGTGCGTGAGATCTTCAACACTTGGGAGATGTTCGGAAGCCCCGGCGCCGGCCTCTCCACACGCGGATTCAGGGAGGATTTCATCCAAGAGCACCCGGACGTGGTGCAGGGCTTCGTGAACGCGCTGTACCGGGCGCGGGTCTGGATCAACAATAACATCGACGAGGCCAAGGCAATCGTCGCTGACTTTTTGGACCTCGACCCGTCGGATCTCAGTTCGTTTTACTTCGACGAAAACAAGAACATAGACCCCGCTTACATCGAAAAGTGGTTTGAGATCTCCGAGGAGATTGACCTCTGGGAACCGGGGGACATCCTCCCCACAGACATCTACACAAACGATTTCGTCCCGGCGGATATCCCCGAGAGCGACGCCACGCGCCACTGGGAGGGCGGCGCATAGCGCCTGCCCACCTTCCAAGCCATGGCATGGCTCGGAAGGTGAATGCGAGAATTGGACCGAGGCGCCTCAGCGCTTCGCAAAGAATGGGCTTGCGGATGTGAATTCCGAAAGCCCATTCTTTTCCATTACGGGTATGATCGGTTCCCAATTGGGGGTCAAAAATCCAGTTTCATCAGGGTGGCCATGTTGGCGCAGGCCACTTTGTCGAGGACTTCGGGGGCGTCGGGGAAGGCGCGGTCCAGTTCGGCGATGGAGTAGTGGAAGGAACCGAAGGGCACATCCGTGCCGAAGAGGATCTTATCCTCGCCCAGCAGCTCGACGCCCTGACGCATCCGTGCGGCGGAGCACATTGAGGTGTCCGTGTATACATGGGAAAGCCCCCGCACCATCGGGTAGAACTCCTCCACATCGCTGCAGCAATGCGCCACGATGATCTTCACGTCACCCCACCGGCGACAGAAGTCCACCACGCGGGAGACCTCGCTGTACGCCGGTGTGCTCACGCGGCTGTGGGGGCTGTCCGAGGTGTAGTAGGGGTTGTCGCCGCAGTGCGTGAGAACCGGCAGATCGGCCTCGCGGAACACCGCCATGGCCGCGTCTACGCGCGGGTCGCTCAGCGGGACGTTTTGGATCGTCGGGTGCAGCTTCAGCCCTTTGGCGCCGAGGGCGACGTCGCGGCGCAGCTTGTCTTGCATCTCGCCCACCGGCATGTCAAACACACAGGTCGTAAACGGAATGATGCGGGGTTCGAGCTTCGACGCGGCCAGATACTCCTCAAAGGTCTGGTTCGGCCAGATGGGCAGCATAACAATGCCGACCACCTCCGGGTGTTCGTCCAGTTCCTTCGTCAAGTTCTCAAGCGTCCACTCCCAACTGCGGTACTGGCCGGCGCGTATCAGATCCTCGACCTCCTTGGGAATCAACGGGATCGTGTAGCCGGAGCGCTCGCAGTCGATGAACGGGTCCTCGTAGTCACCCTTTTGGATGTTCGTCTTGAATGTGATGTTCTTATTCCCGTGGAAGATATCGCCGATGTGGGCGTGAGAATCGATAATGCGTTTGGCCATGATTTTCCCTCCTGATGGGCGCCGCGTCCGGCGCTGCCTGGTCGGCGCGGTGAGGGGCGCCCTTTTGTCGTTCCGGCGCCCGGCGGGCGAGCGTCTCACAGGTGCAGCAGACGCGCGATGTTGCCGTAGAAGACCTTATCCTTTGTGACGGGGTCGTCCGCGAAGGCTCTGTCGATGACCTCGACACAGAATTTTTCATTGACAAAGGGGTAGTCCGTGCCGAACATCACGCGGTCCGCTCCCATGATGTTTACGGCTTTGCGGGCCAGGTCCACCGAACAGAACGAGGTGTCGGCGTAGACGTTCTCCAGACCGCGGCAGCCCTCCATCAGGACGTCCGCGTCGGCCGCGCAGTGGGCGGCCACCAACACCTGGTCCTTCCGGAGCCGGGCGAACGAGAAGAAGTCCGCCATCGCGCCGTACTTGGAGTTTACGGGGTAGTTCTTGTCCGCGGAATAGTACGTCCCCTCGCCAACATGGATCACCACCGGCAGATCCACCTCGGCAAACACCTCCGCCGCGGCCACCATGCGGTCGTCCATCAAGTGAACGTTTTGCAAAATTGGGTGGAGCTTCAGCCCCTTGGCGCCCCGGCCGACATCACGGCGCAGCTTGGCCGTCATCTCGTCCAGCGGCAGCGTCATGTCCGCGGCCGTGAAGGGGATGAGGCGCGGCTCGAGCTTGGAGGCGGCCAGGTACTCCTCGAAGGTCGTGTTCGGCAGCACGGGCAGCAGCACGATACCGGCCATCTCGCACTCGTCCAACTGGCGCACGGTGTTCTCCAGCGTGGCCTCCAGGCAGCGGAACTGCCCGCCGTCGATGACAAGCTGCAGATCGCGCGGGTCGTCCGTAAAGAGAGGCTTTTCAAACAGAGACTCCTCCAGCTCGATGAAACGGTCCTCATAGTCGCCTTTCTTGACGTTCGTCTTGAAACTGATGTTCCGATTTTCGTGGAAAATGTCTCCCAGGTGCGCGTGCGCGTCGATGATCCTTCGCATAAGGGATCCTCCTTCCGAGATTCCAAATTTTTACATATAATTTTGTGTGCGATCGGGCATGCTGGGATCAGAGGACCTTTTGGAAGGTGTGGGCCGTCTCTTCGCCGCGCAGGACGCGCAGTGCGCCGAGCGCGAGCGCCTCCATCTCGTTTTCCCCCGCCATCACCTCCACCGGCGCGAGGAAACCGACGCGCGCCGTTATCCAGCCCGTCAGACGTTTCGAGTGAGCGAGGCCGCCGGTGAGAAGAACGGCGTCGAGCCGGCCGTTCACCACGACGGACAGTTTCGCGATGTTCTTGGCCACCTCCAGCGCCATGGCCTCAAACACGAGCTGCGCGTGCGCGTCGCCCGCGACAATGCGTTTTTCCACTTCGCGGGCGTCCTTGGTACCGAGGTGGGCGGCCAGACCGGCGTTGTGGTGCACGCGGTCCATGCCGGCCCGCCTGTCTCCGCCGTTTTCGGCCATCATGTCGATCACCTGAAAGATCGGCAGTCCCCCCGAGCGCTCGGGGGAAAAGGGACCCTCGTCGTCCGAAATCATGTCGATGATGCGGCCCTCGCGGTGCAGCGTGAGGGTGATCCCCCCGCCCAAGTGCGCCACCACCACCGTGAGCGCACCGTACGGCCGTCCGATTTGTTTCGCGTAGCGCAGCGCCGTGGCCCGCATGTTCAGGTTGTGGCCCATGCCTTTGCGGCGCATCTCCGGCAGCCCGGTGAGACGGACCAGCGGGATGAGCTCGTCCACCGTCACCGGGTCGTACACGTAGGCCTTGACGCCGACCTCGTCTGCGATGGATTTTGCGATGGGCGCCGCCAGGTTGGAGGCGTGGTTGTTTTGGGGCTTGTGACAAAGCTGCCAGACCATGTCGTCGTTTACCTCGTATGCACCGGCGCGGACGGGCGGGAGCAGGCCGCCACGGGCGACGACGGCCGTCAGGTCATGGCGGTCCACGCCGCGCGCCTCCATCTCCGCCCGCACCAGATCCCGGCGGAAGGCGTATTGATCCCCTATCTCCCGGAAGGGGGCGAGCGCCTCCGCGGTGTGTTCGAGCGCGGCGGTAAACAGCGGCGTCTCTCCGTCGTAGACCGCGATCTTCGTCGAGGTGGAGCCCGGGTTTAGCACCAAAATCTTTTCCATAAGACGCCTGTCCTCTCCTAATGTGGGTTGCACCTGCAACCCACAACCCAAATTCTTGTTTTTTGTTGCCGCTTCGCGGCAACAAGGTACTATAGCACTTCGTGATGCGCGCGGTGTCCGCCGCGCCTGCCGCATCAGTCGGCCGGGGTACCGTCGGCGACGGCGCAGGCCAGCACCAACGCGTTGTATTTTTCCTCGGCGGACGAACCGCGCGATGTGACGATGATGGGGCAGACCGCCCCCATTACGAGTCCGGCCATCCGGGCGCCGGCCATCTCCACCAGACTCTTGCCCAGGATGTTGCCCGTGTGGATATTCGACACGACAAGGATATCGGCGTCGCCGGCACAGGGGCTCCGATATCCTTTTGTTTCGGCGCGCGCACGCACCAAGGCGAGATCCAGGGAGATCGGCCCTTCCACAATGCAGTGCCGGATCTCGCCGTCCCGGTTCATCTCTCTCAGCGCCGCCGCCTCCACCGTCTCGGGCATGCGCGGATTCACCTTCTCCACCGCGGCCAGGATCCCGACCTTCGGTGTGTCGTTGCCCAACGCGCGCATCACGCGCACGGCGTTGTCGATGATGTGCTTCTTCTGTTCCATCGTCGGATACGGCAGCATGCCGCCGTCCGTCGTGATGAGCAGCTTGTGGTACGCGGGGATCTCGTTTACCGAGAGGTGCGACATCACACCGCCGAGAGAGAGCCCCGCCTCCTTGTGCAGCACCGCGCGCAGCAGTTCACTGGTCTCCATATGGCCTTTCATCAGAACCTGCGCCCGGCCCTCACGAATCAGCGCGACCCCCGCCTGCGCGGCGGCGTCCGTGGTCTCTGCATCGAGGATCCGATCGTCGGAGACCGTGCGGCCCAGCCGTTCGGCCGCGGCGCGGATCTCTGCGGCGCGGCCGACGAGAAGCGAACCCAGCAGCCCCTCCGCCTCCGCCTGGAACAGCGCCGCCAGCGCGTGTTCGTCCGCCGCGCAGACAAGCGCTACCGTCCGCCGCGCCGGCGCGGCTTTTACCCGCCGCGCCACTTCTGAAAACGATTTGATTGTCACGCCGCTCACGCCTCCTCCCAAATTTGTTCGACGGTGGGGATGTCCTCTTCCCGGCGCATCCAGCCGATGCGCGAGATGTTGATCAGATGTTCAAACGTCAGGTTCTCTGAGATCGAGTTGTTGCCCCAGGAACCGCAGCCCAGCGTACTGGTGGGGTTGAAGCCGTTGGCCAGCGCGGGGTTTGCGGCAAAGATGCCGGGCTGATTCACCAGCAGCCGGCTCACAGGGAGCTGCGTGCCGCAGTACTCGGCCTTTTTCTCGTCGTTTGTATGGACGACGGCGGTGTGACCCGCGCCCTCATAGCGCAAATTGGTCTTCGCGATCTCCACCGCCTGCTCAAAGGTGTCATAGGGAAAAGCCACCAGCACCGGGCACATCTTTTCGCCGCACAGCGGGTCGGCCGCGCCGATCCGTTCGGAATCTCCCAGCAGCAGGATGGCGGCGGTCTCCGGCGGGATCTCCACACCGGCCTCCCGGGCGATGGCCTGGGCATTCTGACCGACAAGGCGCCGGTTGATGGGTCCGCCGTTTGGAAACAGCGCCGTACGGAATTTTTCCACCTCGTTCGGATCTTCAACGTAGTGGGCTCCGCTGGCCTGCAGCGCCGCAACGACCTCGCCCTGGTCCGTCCGCGGCAGGATGACGGACTGGTTCCCGGCGCAGATGAGGCCGTTGTCGAAGCTGCGCCCGAGGACGATCTGGGCGGCGGCCTGCGCGTAGTCAACGTCTTTGTCGAGGATGGTCTGCACATTGCCGGGTCCTACGCCGAAGGCCGGACGGCCGCTTGAGTACGCCGCCTGCACCATCGCAGCGCCGCCTGTCGCGATGATCACATCGCAGCGCCGCATCAGGAGCTGCGTGCACTCGATCGAGGGTTCCTCGACGCACTGGATCAGGTGTTCGGGCGCGCCCGCCTCCGCCAGCGCGCGGGTCAGGATCTCTACGGTGTGGCGCGTGGTCCGCTTGGCCCGGGGGTGCGGCGCCACGATCAGCACATTGCGCCCCTTGAGGGCGAAGGCCGCGTTGAAGAGCACCGTGATGTTTGGGTTTGTCGTGGGCGCCACCGAGCAGAGGACGCCCTTGGGAGAAGCGACGTAGGTCAGGCGCTTCTCAGGATCGGAGCCGATGACGCCCACCGACCGCTTTCTTTTCAGCGCATACCAGATGCCGTCGGGGGAAGTCGTGTTCTTCTCGAGTTTCGACGCGTAGTCCCCAAGGCCGGTCTCCTCGACAACCTCGCGGGAGAGCGCCTCCGCATGCGCTTTGAAGGCGAGGAGCATCATCCTGAGGCAGGCGTCGACGCGCGCCTGATCAAAGACGGAGAAGGCCGCAAGCGCCGTACGCGCCCTGTGAAGCATACCGGCAACAATTTGTTCGTTATCCATAATTTTTTAGCTCCTTTTCGTGGTATTTGCATCATTCTGGCCCCTTCATCGTACCACGCTTTGTATATGCGCGATTGTATTTAAAGGCGCCTCTCTCAGGGCGCCTCTCCATCGAAAACGCCCCGGAGGAAAAGCGGCCAAAGCGGTCCGCATTGCCTCCGGGGCGCTGGGAGCCGTGCATGTCCTCACGAAAGGGCCGCCGCGCGCGCGCGGGCTGAACGGAATGTCCGGCGGAACCTGTCCGGCGGCATCATGGCAAACCGCTTGAAGTCCCGTATCAGATGCGCCTGGTCAAAATACCCGTTGTTGAACACAAGGGACGAGACCCCGACATCCTTCTCTTTCAGAAGATCCTTGAGCACGCTTTGGAAGCGCATGACGCCGCTGTACTGTTTGGGAGAACAGCCGTGCACTTCTTTGAAACGCTCCCGGCAGTACCGCTCGGAGTAGCCCGTCACCTGCCGCATGTTGTTAAACAGGACATTGCCCCTGGAGGAGCAGATCATTACGGTGAAGTAATCGATGAAGGTAGGATCGTAGTCGTGGTTTGTCATATGTCGGTCGGCAAACGTGCAGAACAGACGAATCCGTTCTTCAAAATCGCCGGTTGCACGCATCTGCGCCAGCAGTTCCTCCGTCATGGGGTAGGCCTCGCAAAAGGATACGGCAGAATCGGCGAGTTCGCTCAGTTTGAATTTCTCGCACTTGAGTCCGAGGTTTGAGTACGGTTTGAACCCGAAATACTCGGTGTCCGGTTTGACGGTGAGCATCTTAGGCTCAAAGAACGCCCCCGAGAAGATCGCGTCGGGATTTTGAAAACCGCACTCGATAAAGACATTCGAGCACGCGTCCGGCAGGATGCGAATCTGACACAGTTCCGGATCCGGGCTGGACCGAAACTGATAACAGAGCGCGCCCTTTTTAATACCGACGCCGTTCCAGTTGATCGCCTTCTCCCGGTAATCTCGGACTCGGATGTTGAGAAGGGGCTGAAAGGGGGGCGAATTGTCCTGAAGATCTCGAAGAACATCTGCCACAATCATTCGTCGTCACTCTTTTTCTGTAATCTCGCAGGCCGGAAACGCTGCCCGCGGTGATGGAAAAAAGGTCCGCCCTTGCCTCGCCGATCGTCCTCTCCGAGCGACAATACACGGACGGCCTTCAGGATCCGACCTCTACACTATGATTTTACCCGATCTGGCGTTAAAAATCAAGTCAAAACGTTCAAAATTTCCCAAAATTCGCCATTGCCTCCTCAGACGGTTGCAAACAATTTCGAAATGATGCGCCACCGCCCATCCGTTTTGATCAAGTGGAAGAAGTCCACGAGCCGCCCCTCGCTGCGAAAGCCTGTCTCGGACAGCGTCACCGAGGCAACGCCGCCCTCGATGTGAATATGCTCCACCTCGGCCTGGTAGGGGTCTTTGTTTGAAGCCATCGACGGAAGACCGCCAATGTCGGCGATGAAGCCGGAGGGATCCGCCAGGAGCACATTCGGCCCCAGGTACCCGTTCATGACGGCCTTCTCGTGGAATACGTCCTTCAGCAGATCCACATCCGCCCGGTACGTGCCCTCTTTGTAATTTTGGATTACTTGCAGGATCGCTTTTGTCTCTACATGGTTGTTCATTCATATATCCTCCTTATGTTTATCGTAACATCTCCTCCTCTACCATAGCACACTGTTTTCGGCGGGCATTGCAAAAAACGGAAGCCGCCGGCGTGCCAATACCGCATGGAATATCTTATTTATATCCCCTGTGTTTTACAGTTTTCCCTTTGATTTCATCATTTTCTATATATGATTACGTTAAAATATGATGAAAATATCCGCTTTTTGCAATCAGAGCCCCATCTTTGATGCTACACTATGGGCATAGCACAAAATACACAAAAACAACGGTGAGATTGTGTGTTTTTCAGTGCGGATACCTCCTTGCGGTTGGAAGCAAATTGCATAAAAATAATCAGAAGGGATTGTCGCCGCATGCAGAAGAAAACAAGCAGCATCGCCCTAATCATCGCCATCCTGGCCCTGGCCTGCCTGGCTCAGATGAACGACATGGTTTCCGTCATCATGGCCGATCTCGACGCCGCGTTCCCCACCGCCGGCCCGATTGCCATCCAGTACGTCATGCAGATGGGTATGATAGGCGGGTTCCCTATCTCTCTCCTCGTCGGTTTCCTGACGCACAAATTCCGCATCAAGTCCATGCTCCTTGTCGGCGCCGCGTGCATCATCGTCGGCGGTCTCACGCCGCTCTTCATCCACGGACATCTGGCCGTCTTGTACGTCTGCAATTTCCTCGTGGGCGCCGGTCAGGGCTTCATGCTCCCGCTCATCACCACACTGATCATGCAGCACTTCGAAGACCGCCGCCAGCACACCCTGCTCGGTCTCAACGCCACCTTCAACGCGGGCGCCTCCGCGCTGCTGCTGCTGGCCGCGGGCCCTCTGGCCGTCAGAGGCTGGGTCAACATCTTCTACCTCTACCTGATGGCCGTGCCCATGTTCCTCGTCGCACTTTTCTGCCTGCCGAAAGGTGAACTGGCGCCCCCGCCCCCGGCCGGCGCCGCCAA
The DNA here is from genome assembly GCA_031265355.1 of Oscillospiraceae bacterium. Classification (NCBI taxonomy): domain Bacteria; kingdom Bacillati; phylum Bacillota; class Clostridia; order Eubacteriales; family Oscillospiraceae; species Oscillospiraceae bacterium. The sequence continues at coordinate 20,811 of JAISCT010000060.1, forward strand.
AAAGGTCCCCGTGCCTGTGAAGGGCTGGATCCAATGCATCCTCGTCGTGCTGATGTTCGTCTGTTACGTCACGTTCCCGCTCAACATCTCTCTGTACATCAGCGCGGAGAGCCTCGGCGACGCCACGGTCTCCGGTCTCGCGATGTTTGTCACCACCGTCGTCGGCGCGGGCGTCGGCGTCGTGTTCCAGCCGCTCATTCGCCGGGTGAAGCTCTATGTCGGCGCCTTGGCTTCCCTCTTCGGCCTGGCCGGCATGCTGGCCGTCGCCCTTTTCCACGGCATCTTCTTCATCTATCTCTCCGCCGTGTTGCTCGGCATCTTCTTCGGGGTCCAGATCAGCGGCGGCAGCTATGTGGTCGGGCGCCTCTGCACCTCCGACCAGATAGCCCCCACACTCTCGATCTCAATGAGTTTCATGACGCTTGGCGTCATCCTCTCTCCCATCCTCATCAATGCGCTCACCGCACTTTGGGGCGGGCTCGGCGCCAAAGGCGCGTTCACCACCTCGGCCATTCTCTTCGGCATCATCCTGGCGCTGGAGATCGTCTGGAGCGCCTACCTCACAAAAACCTGCCCAAACCCAGCGCCGGAGGCGCGCCCCGCCGTCTGACGCCGGGCGTCTGGCATGTGTAATTTGCACAGATTGTATGCGAAAATCCGCTTGACTTTACCCCCACTTCGTGATATTTTAGAGGGGATAGAGATCAACTGAGCGCCTCTGGGGGCGGCCAAAGGCCGCCCCCGTTTCTGCCAAAGGCAGTGACGAACACGGAGAGGCGCCGGAAGAAGGGAGCAAGCACGATGTCTACCTCTCACGCGCGCACCTCATCCCCGCGCTCGGCCGGCCGCCGGGGTGGTCTGCGGATCGGCCGATTGGCGGCCTTTGTCGCCGCCGTAGCGCTGCTGTTTGGGCTGTACCCGCCGCTGCCGGTCCCGCCGGCGGCCGCGGCCCCCGGGTATCTGCAGCTCGAGACGCTCACGCCTGTTTCCACCAGCTACACCTACGACAGATACCGCGTCAACGAGGCGCCGGACGGTCGCGGCGCTCTGAAACTGAAGGACCCAGACGGCCAAACGGTCACTTATGCGTACGGCTTTGCCGCGCACGCCAATTCAGAGGTGGTCTTTGCCGTCGAAGGCTTCCACGCAACCCGGTTCACTGCCTTTTACGGCGTCAACGACCCCGACCGGGCCGCGAACAACGGCCGCGTGCAGTTCTTTCTCTATGCGGACGATACCCTGCTGCTGGACAGCTCGATCCTCGGGGTCGGCTACCTGACAGACCGGGACGTGCGCGGCGCGGCGGACGTGGCGATCCCCGAAGGCGCCCAGACACTGCGGCTTCTGACCCGGGGCGTCGCGGAGGGCGGCAATTCGATCAGCCACGCGCACGGCATCTGGGTAGAACCCAGGCTGTACGTCGACGACACGGACCGTCTCCTCACTTCGTTGTACCTGCCGGCCACGCTGGAGGCCGGCGGCACGGCGCTCGCCGTGCCCCGTTTTTCAACGCTGGCCGGCGCCCCGGTGGACGCCGCGCCGAGCGAGCAGCATTTTTCCTCTTCAAATGAAACCGTCGTCACCGTGAGCGAAACGGGCGCCCTCACCGCCCACGCGGCCGGGGAGGCAATCATCCGTTACCGCGCGGTCGTAAACGGCCGGGAGACGGCGGCCGCCGCCCCACTCCGCGTGATCGCATACGCCGAAGCCTGGACGCTGAACGCCCCGAACGGACGCGGCGGCGTGCGTGCGCGGCTCGACGACAGCGGCATTTTGTCTTACTACGCCGTGCAGGAGACCGAGATCGTCGTGGAGCCGTCGCCCATCGGATTCAAGACGAGTTTGGGTGATTTTTCCAATGGCCTCACATTCCTGGGCCGAGAGGATCGCACGATCGACGAGACCTATGACGTCCTCTCCGGCAAGGCCTCCACCTACACAAACCGCGCCCAGGAGATGACGTTGCGTTTTGCCAAGGGCGACGCGCACTTCGACGTCATCTTCCGGGCCTACGACGATGGCGTCGCCTTTCGCTACCGCATCGCCCGGGCGGACGGCGCGGAGGCAGACATCACGCTGACGGACGAGACCAGCGCCTTTGCCGCGCCCGCCGGGTCTACCGTGTTCGCCATGCCGAACGGCAGCGGCAGTTTCTCTCACGAGGGCACCTACGCGCAGACCACCATTGAAAACCTAAACGGCAAGCAGACGCTGCCGCTGCTCTACGAGACGTCCGGCGGCGCCTGGGTGCTGCTCAGCGAGGCGGACCTCATCACACAGCCGTACTGCGGCTCTGTCCTCGATACGGCGGCCGGTTCGACGACGATGGAGCTCGGCTTGCCGCAGCAGCAGTCGAGCGCGCCGACGGGCCGAACCCCGTTTCAGTCGCCCTGGCGCTTCGCCGTCACGGGGCCGCTGGGTCATGTTGTAGAAAATACGATGGCCGAGAACCTGAGCCCCGCACCCGACCCAAAGTATCAGTTTGAAGAGTGGGTAAAGCCCGGCGTCTCCGTCTGGACCTGGATGGTCGGCGGGGCCGGCATCCAGAGCAACCAGACCGAGATTCGCCGTTACATCGACCTCGCCGCCGAGATGGGCTGGCAGTACTTCATCCTCGACGAGGGCTGGCAGTCGGCCGGCCGGGGCAATTACGACGGGCGCTACCCCGCAAACTTCAAGGAGAATGTCCTCGATTACGCCAAAGAGAAGGGCGTCGGCATCCTCGTGTGGGTCCATGTGAGCGACTTCGACACGGAAGCGGAGCGCCAGGCACACCTGACACAGTGGGCAAACGACGGTATCGTGGGCATCAAAGCCGATTTCTTCGACCGGGAGTCGCAGGACAGAATACAGCTCTACAGCGAGCTCTACGCGCTCTGCGCCGAGCTGCGCCTGATCCTCAACTGCCACGGCGCCAACAAACCGACCGGCGAGATCCGCACCTTCCCCAACGCACTGAACCGCGAGGGCGTGCGCGGCGAGGAGGCCAACGGCAATTCCAGGGCGCAGGACACCATTCTGCCATTTACCCGCAGTGCTGTCGGCCCCACGGATTTCACGCCGCGCATCTACCCGGTGAGCGGCAGCAACATCACGACAAGCCAACAGCTCGCGCTGAACGTTCTGCTGGAGAGCGGCATCCCCTGCATGGCGGATAACGCCGCAAATTACCGCCGGACGCCGGCCTATCCGTTCCTCAAAAATCTCCCGTCCGCCTGGGACGAGACCCTCTTTCTCAGCGGACGGCCGAACGAATACGCCGCCGTCGCGCGGCGTCGGGGCGGCCTCTGGTACGTGGGCGCCGCCAACAACAACGGGCAACGGACCGTCACCTTCGCGCTGGACTTCCTCGACGAGGGCGTCGCCTACCGGGCCGAGATTTACAAAGACAGAGTCGGCGGCGGCAAGGACGACATGGATGTGGAGACCCGGAGCGTCGTGAAAGGCGATGCAATCGACGTGGTCATGATCGACGGTGGCGGTTGCGCGCTGAAACTCATCCGGCCGACCGCTTTCGAGAGCCTTTCGCTGCCCAAGACTGTGACGGTGGCGCAGTTTGACACCTACCGCTTCGTCCCCGTGACGACGCCCGCTTTTTACGACCCCAGCGACCTGCTCTGGTCCTCCAGCGATCAGGCGGTGGCGAGCGTCTCCAGCACCGGGCTCGTCACCGCGCACGCACCCGGTCTGGCGGTCATCACCGCGCGCGCAGCCATGGGCGATGTGCAGGCCGTCTCCACGGTCCGCGTGACGCTACAGCTCGGCCACGCCCCCACAGACGGCTGGCATGTCCTCCGGCCGCTGGCCGGCGGGCCGGTCTACCACACGCCGACTTCGCTCACGATCACCTCGTCTCTGGGCGATTTCGGCCCCTCCGATCTGGCCAACAACATGGTGCTCCGCCCCCCGGCGGACGCCGACTTCGACATCAGCGTGAGAGTGACGGGCGTGCCTGTAATAAATTACCAGTCATTTGCGCTGGTGGTCCGCCCCGTCGCCAACCCCACCCGGATCGTAGCCGCCATCAAGCGCTACCACAGCAGTTTAGCCATCGACGGATCTCCCAATATTTACCAATTATTCTCCTACACCGGCGGCTACAACGAGCGGCAGGTGAAGGGCTCCGCCACCCATGTGACCAGCTATCTGCGTCTTGTGAAGAGCGGCTCCCAATTCACGGCCTACTATAAAGTGAATGCGGAGGACGACTGGACGCAGATCAGCGCGCTCACAAACGCCGCCTTCGACGGTCTGGCGGCGGAGGCCCTGGAGATCGGCGTCATGGCGACAAACAGCAACACCACGCTTTCCGCGGAAACGCTCATCCCCGTGACCTTCGAGGATTTCACTTACAACGGCGTCGTCCTCCCGTTTACGTCGTTTGTGGAGGACTATGTGCTGGCGGCGGAACCGTTGGCGCTCTCGGCGGCCCAGGGCACGCCCGTGGACGCGCTCGGTCTGCCCGAGACCGTTCCCGTCCTCTTGGCCGGCGGTGGCGGCGGCGTTTATCCGGTGACGTGGATCTCCTCCGATTACGATCCCGACACGCCCGGGCAGTATCTCTTTGAGGGCGCGCTGGACGACACGGAAGGGCCGGTGAAGAATACGAAAGGCGTCAAGGCACGGCTTACGGTCACCGTCCGGGCCGCCGGCCTCTCGGTGGACGTCGAGACACGGGAGATCGGCGACGGCGGCCTCACCGTTACGGCGTCGATCCTAAACGACATGTCCGCGCCCGCCTCGCTGCACCTCCTGCTGGCGCTGTACGACGAAGCCGGCCGGCTAGCCTCCTGCGACGTCCAAGACGCCGCCGTCGGCGCTCACACCGCCGGCGACGTCGTCTTCACCGTCGACAGCGAAACCCTCTCCGCCCACAGGGTCAAACTCTTCGTCTGGGATACGGAATACCGTCCGCTGACGGACGGACACACCATCCCCTGACGCTCTCCGCCGGCCGGGTACCCACCGACTGACATCAAAAACGGATCCGGCGCGGCCTGTCACAGGGTCGCGCCGGATCCGTTTTTGGCATCGCACCATATGGCCTCCAGCAGCCCCGCCGCCTCGGGTTCTCCCACGGGGCGCGGGTTGAGCGTGGCAAAGGGCTCGGCCGCCACGGCGGCGGCCAGGGCGGCGATGTCGGGGGACTCCGGTAGATAGCGCGCCAGCGGCCGCAGACCCAGGCGCGCACCGAAGGCGCGGTAAGCGTCGCGCGTCTTCGCGCCGATCTCTTTCGGACTTTCCCGCCCGGTGAACGAGGCGCCCAGCAGTGTGCCGAGACGGCGTGTCTCCTCGGGCACGGCGGGGGCGTTGAACGCCAGCACCCACGGTTCCGCGTAGGCGCAGGCGGCCCCGTGGGGGATGTGAAAACGCGCGCCGAGTACGTGGGCAATCGAATGCCCCACATGGGCGCCGTGGTTGGCCAGCAGACAGCCGGCCATCGTGGACGCGATCGCCATCTGCGCGCGGGCCTCGCGGTGCGCGCCGTCGCGCACGGCCACCGGCAGCCAGGCGACCACCCGCGCGGCCATCGCCTCCGCGAGGGGCAGCGTGAAGGGGCTGCGGCGGACGGTGGTGGCCGTCTCACAGAGGTGCGCCAGCACATCCAACCCCGTGTGGGCGGTGAGGACGGGGGGCATGCCCGCCATGAGACCCGGGTCGACCAGGGCGTACTCCGACATGCCGTCGACCGCCAGGATGGGCACCTTGGTCCCCGTCTCCGTGTCGGTGATGATCAGTCCGTCCGAAGTCTCGCTGCCCGTACCGGCGGTGGTGGGGACGGAAAGCAGCCCCGGGCTGCGCGCCGGCGGCTGCTCGGCGTACGCCAGGGCCAGAATAGGACCCCGGTTGAACCGCAGCAAATTGATGCCCTTGGCCGTGTCGAGACTGCTCCCGCCGCCGAGACCGATCACGGCGTCGCAGCCGGCCTCGCGGCACAGCCGCGCGCCCTCGTCCACCAGATGAGCCGGCGGATCCGGTTCCACCCGACCGAAGAGAACATAGGCAACGCCGGCGCCGTCCAGCGCGGCGGTCAGTTTGCCGAGGAGCCCCGCGCCGCGCACGCCGTCGTCGAAGACAACCAGCGCACGGCTGCCTCCCATCGCGCGGACGACCGCGCCGGCCGACCTGACCGCGCCGTCTCCATAGATCACTTTGACTTTTTGATGAAATGTGATGTCCGTCATCGGCCTTTGTCTCCTTCTTGTGTTGTGTCCGCTCGCGCCGTGGGCGCTTTACACCACCCAGGCCGCATGATATGATGGATAAAGGGCTGTTTAACGGTCCCATTGGGCGCCGCACCCGGCAGGCGTGACGAGGCGCCGAGTCCACATCGGAACAGGAGGAGCGGCTTTGCCGTACCATTTTTACGCCCTCATCGCACGCATGCGCCACATCGCCCGCTGGGGCCTCATGCGCAACACCCAGCCGGAGAATCTTCAAGAGCACAGCTTTGTGACGGCCGTACTGGCCCACGCGCTGGCGCTTATCCGGCGCGAGATCTTACATCTGCCGTCCGCCGACCCGGCCCGCGCGGCGGAGGCGGCGCTCTTTCACGATGCCGCCGAGATCTATACGGGGGACCTGCCAACGCCGGTCAAGTACTTCGACCCGGAGATCCGGGCGGCCTACCAGCGGGTGGAGACCTCCGCCTGTGCCCGGCTGCTGTCGCTGCTGCCGGAGGCGCTGCACGCGCACTATCGGCCCCTCGTCTCGGAGAGCGGCGAGGACGAGCTTCTGCACACTGTGCGGGCCGCCGACAAACTGGCGGCTTACCTCAAATGTCTTGAGGAGCTGCGCGCCGGCAACGACGAATTCGCCCGGGCCGCCCGGCAGTCTCTGGACAAGCTGCAGGCGATGCGCCGCCCGGAGGTCGACTGGTTCCTCACCCACTGCGCCCCCTCCTTCAGTCTCTCTCTGGACGTACTGACGGACAACTGAAAGACCCCATTGGGGCGTCGGGAAATAACCTTGATCATCTTTCTGACAAGCGTGCCCACTTCGCGGCGCTTTATGCGACGACACCACCGCATCTTGCGGATTTCACAAGATGCGGTGGTGTCGTCGCACTCCGGAACGGTTGTGCCGGATGTGATGCAAGACGCTTGGGGATTTTCCGGCCGCCGCTCACCGCGCGCTGAAGCGTCTCCTCAGTTCGGACACGATGGGTCGGCGAAAGCCCACCAGCGCCAGTATGACGAGCGACCCGGTGAGTCCGAGCAATACGATCCGCGGCCAGTTGAGCCCCCAGGGCGCAAAGAAACCGACGGCCACCGTGACCAGAGCGACGGCCAACATCTGAAACATCGGCAGCAGATTCTTGCGCTGTTTCCTGAACCCCAAAAAATAGATGCCGGCACTGAGGCAGAGTACCCCCAGGTATGTCAGCGGCATCGCCTTCTCGGAGGCGCCGCCGCCGAACCAGTCCGTCAGCAGCAGCAGCCCGCAGACGGGAAACAGCACGGACATCAGCTTTTGCAGCAAGGTAGCCTCGATCGGCTCCTTGGCCAGGCAGGCGCGGTACAAGATGCATTCGCCCGCGGCCACCAGGAAACTCCACGGCGGGCCACCCACCGCCAAGTTGACGATGCCGCATACGACAAGCGCCGCGAGCAGCGCACGCGCGGTCCATCCGCGCACTCGGTTCAGCGTGACGCGTTTGATCTTCATCCGAGGGTAGAGCGTGTGTTTGATCTCAAACCCGGCCGTCATAGGCTCACTCCCTCTATGTCCACGTCGATTCCGTTTTCGACCAGAATCTCGTACATTTTTCTCTCCAACGTGTCTTCCAGCGTGGATTTTGTGATGGAGAGGACGTTCTTGTCTCCGTACCCCACCATCGCGCAGCACGCCCCGTGGATGCGGTTGGCGCACAACACCATTTCAAAAAAATCGACCTCGCCGCCGAAGTCGGTCCTCACCATGCCGAGGTTTGACAAAGTCGCCGTCAGCGCGCGCGCGTCAAAAAAACTCACGATCCGGCGAAAGACGGGGCGCTTCACCATAAGCGGCAGGAAACACAGGATGGGATGCGCGACAAGGGCGTTTGTCAGGTTCATCATGCGGTCCATCGCCTCTTTGCCGGTGCCCGCGCGCAACCGCGCCTTCACGATGGGGATCACGGCTTTGAGGTCCGTGATCTCGTCGTATGTACACTGCAAAATGCTATACATGGAAAAATTGCGCAACGATTTCGACGGGTAAAACTGCCGCATGTTTACCGGGATCTGTATGTGCAGCCGGCGCTTCGGCCCCGGCCGGCGCAGCGCCGCCGCGGCCGCCACGAACAACGCGGCGGCAAGAAACCCTGTCACCGTCGTGCCGTGCGCCTTCGACACCGCCCGCAGTTTCCCGGACGACATGAGAAAATGCAGCACCCGGGCGGGCTGGATGCCGGTGCGCCAGCCCCGGATCTGCGCGGCGGGCCGGGCCCAGAAGCCCTCTTTGTCCGCCTTGTCGGCCAGTGGAAAGTCGTTTTGCAGCTCGGCGCCGTCCGGCGCCTCGGAGACGCTCAGGACGTCCGTGTCGTAGGGGATCTCCCGGCCGAGCAGACGAAGATACTCCCGCACCAGCGTCTTCAAAAATGTCAGCGCGCCCGTACCGTCCGTCAGGATGTGAAAGGCCTCCAGGGAGATGCGCCTTTCGTAGTATTGCAACCGGAAACTGAGCGCCCGCGCACCGCTCACGTCGATGGGAACGCACGGTAGGTTGTCCTCTTTTTTGACGGTAAACCGGCCTCGCGTCGCGTCGATATAGTGCCAGAAGAACCCTTTGCGCACCGTGGTGGCAAACAGCGGGAACCGCTTGACCGTGGACAGCAGCGCGACTTGCAGCACACAGGGCACCACCGGCCGGCACAAATAGGCCGAGACGCGAAACACCGACATGGACGCGTGCGTGAGCATCAGCGGGTAGACTTTGGCCGCGCTGTCCAGCGGGTACCACTCCTCCGGCGCGGCTTCGGTGTAAAAATCGCCCAGGATATCGCCGCCGATCCGCACCGTGGCCGCCTGCGCCGTCAGCCCCTCCGCCAGATAGAAGCGGATGAGCCGCGCCATGTCCTCGACGATGGCCGCCGTCTCCTTCGGCGAGAGTCGGATCCGGCGTTCGATGTCCGCAAGATATTGCTCAATGACGGCCGCGTCCGCCTCCGGCAGCCCCTGCCACCTGCCCTGCTGTCGGATCTCCCACAAGAAGCATCCTCCTCACAGCGTCTCGGGCGCCCCCTGCGGGCGGCGGGACGCCGTCCGTGAAGCCCGCCGGATGGGGCTTCCCATTACTCTATCAGATGGAGCAATTGTAACACGGCCGTTTGGACTGTGTCAAGTCTTCCGCGGGCTTTTTTGTCCGGCCCGCGCAAACAAGTGCAATTTTTACGAACGCCAAAACATTTCAGGGCGCCGTCTCCGGCCAAAGCGGCGGGGCCGCTTGCGGTGATTCCCCTGCACCGTCCGCCGCGACAGAGCCGTCCGCAAGCGGCGGGTTTGTCGCATAGAAAATTTTAGAAACCTCCACCGTTTGAGTGTCCACGCAATCGAACAGTGTTTCATCGAAAACAGCCACATTGTTCCCGCCCTGTTTCAGCGTGCTTGCGTATTCGACGCCGTCGTAATTCTCGCTCTTGATGAATTCGGTGATGTACTGCGTCGACAGATACTCCAGCGGGCTGTCGCTTCGCCGCAGCGGTTTCGCAATCTCGGCGGCGATCTCTTGAAACACCTTGCGATTGGCCGCGAATTGTTCCAATTCACCTTCGTACAAAAACGGACTCGTCTGCGCGACGCCGGAGAGATTGACGACCCGAATGTCGCGCGTGTTTTGAAATGTGCCGATGGTGACGTAATCAAACACACTGGCGCGCACTTCGTTGAGAACGGTTTTGACGTCCGAAGACAGATATAAAACGCCGATCCCCTCGGGGTTAATTCGTCCGGCGCTCCGTTTGTCTCTCGACGGCGCACCCATATCGTCTTTGGAAAAACCGCCTCTGTCTGCGGAAATTCTCGCTCTGTATAACCGGGACCTCGCAGGATACATCTTCGTGACGATCGACAAAAACGACGCGAATACGCTGGCATTGAACATCCCGCTGTGAAAGCGGTTGCCGTACTTGATGGAGTTTGAGAATTCGCCCCAACTGTACCCACGCACAACGCCGTACTCGCGGAGAAAATCGCGATCCGCGAGCTGTGGAATAAACACATGTTTCGTAAAAATATCATCGCCGTCGGCATAGGCAGATTCACAGAGCTTTTTCACCAGCGTCAGTATCAGCTCCGGCTCGGCATTGAATATGTCCCAGTCGTCGCAAAGTGCAATCTTCAAAGGCTTCGCGTCTTCACTGTCAGAAACGGAGTATGTCTGTACTAGTCCTATGATCATCTCGGCGATTGGGTTGGGCGTCGCACCGAGACCATACACCGCCGCATTCTTCGAAGCGCAGAAGTCACAATCCCCCATCTTCCCCCAGTTCTCTACGGCAGCCCGTATATGCGCATCGCAGAAACATTCAATACAACAATTCATCTCGCCGTGCCTCCGTCGAGGTATTGACCGACAAGTTCCAGGTGATGCATGACGGAAAGTTTTTTGATGGTGGGCAACCCCGGGTAATAGCCATTTTCATAATGATGTAAAAAGGCCGACAAGGCGCTGGTCTTTTGCCCCTGGTGTCCATCATAATACCACCCGACCAGCTTCGTCACAGCTTCGTAATATTTCCCGGCCACGTCCTCCGTTCCCACATTGGAATCGGAAACAAAATGACGCATCCGCAATGTGTCGTCACTCGCAAAATACACGATGTGAATGGCCACTGCCGTAGGCGCGAATCCGCTTTCATCATATTTATTACCGACAATGGAATAGTCCCCGAAGCCGACGCAACCCTCCTCTTCAAAAAACAGATGGTCGTCGGAAAAAAATTCGTCCGTATTCTTGGCATAATCGGCGTTCTTATCCTGCTTGATAAACCGGTCTGTAAACAGAACCTTCCCCCGTTTCACCGCGCGCTTGATCTGGCGTTCATCCGGGTACAGTGTATACTGCGGGGCAGTGTCTGAGAACTGGTCTTTATAGAGCCCCAGGAAATCCCGCTTGTCGAGGATTGTGATGATATTCGATCGCGTCACGCCTTGCGCCGCCATAGCTGAAAGGACGACAGACACATTGGAACCCATCAGCAAAGCAGGCATGACATGACCGACGACGCCGCCTCTGGCGCAGTAGGCGTCTATGAAATGGCAGCTGCCTCCGTACTCACCGACAGCCGGATTGAAAACGAGCGCCATCCTATTTTGTACGTCGGCAAATGTGCGCAGAACGGTATCAAACGTGGTCGTCAATCTCACAGGCTCCACCACAGGGATTATAGACTTGCTGAGCAGCCCGTCTCTGGCCATGTCCCTGAGCGCGAGCAGTTCATATTGCCGCCCTCTGAGATAGGGAAAATACATGCCTGTCACCCCCTGTAAGTTGTTTGAAGGAGCTGCTCTATGTCCGGCAGTTTCTTTGTCAAATCCGAAAAATAGACAACGGATTTGAGTTCCGGCGGGATGCGTTCAAACGCAGTTTTTGTGATCTTATTTCGTTTTTTGAGTTCTTGAAAGGCCAACGCTTGCGCAGTGAGAATGGGGATCTGCCCAAACTGTGCAAGACAGGCCCGGTAGTAAAACACCGGCGCGACCTGCGGTATATGACCGCCGTATGCCAGCAGCACATTTTCATACTCGCGTTTGCGCAGAAGGTTGAAAATGCAACTGTGGTCAAGGCAGTCGTCAAACGGCTTCGGTTCTCTGCCATGGACCTTGCTAAAAATGGTGTCGCGGTCGGACAAAACATGGATGCCGACACCTTCGCCCATAGCGCCAAACCCGGAAAGCACTCGCTCAACCCGTTTCAGTGCACGTACCGACACCAAAATCGATACTTTTCTGAATGCCTTGTAGTAGCTGCTCACTTGGTCATACAGTCTGTCGAAGTTGTCAAGCTCGGACTTCACTTCCAGCGCGTATATCTTCTCCTCGCCGTTGATCACAATGAAATCGGCGACGGCCCGCCCGACACGCACCTTCGACAAGGCCGTCGTGGTGGCGACGCTGTGAATGCCTGCAAGCAGCTTGTTCAGCAGCGTATTCATGTAATAATACTCGTTGCGCTGTTCCTGCCCGAGGTGCGCGTATATCTCGCTGAAAAGCGCCCCGTATGTTTTGTTTTCCGGTTCGTCAATATAACGATGCACAACGCAGTCGAACACCGCGTTCGTACCGTTCCGAAGCAAGCCGCCTACAACGCCGCGTGTGAATACGCGGTGGATCGCTCTGCCGTCGTCCGCCACGCCGCTACATCACCGCCCCTCATGAATATATCACACTATCCGCTAAAATGCAACCATTTCATCCGCTAAAATGCAAAAATTATCATCACTATCACGCGAGTTGATATGCACGCTTTCCGCCATGCTTTCGTCAAACTCAGTGATATGCCATCATTTTGCTTTCATCGGTAAAGTCATCATACTTAGTCCTTCCAATCTCATTCCTGCTTATCGGTCTTCCCGTAAGCCGTTGACCTGCCACCGCCAATTTTGACAAGGTATCCGCTCTTGACGAGTGCCGTCAAGGTACGCTCCACAGTGACCTTGCTGATGTCGGGGCAGACTTCCAGAATCTCTTTCTTTGAGACTTTGCCGATTTTGCGATCAATGAACGCCTTGATACGGTCAGGCTTCGATAATCCCTTGTCGGAAAGGTATTCGATACGCTCCTCAAACTCGTTATAGGATTTCTCTATGACACCAAGGTAATAACAGACAAAAGGCGCGTAGTCATTCTTGTTCTCATGCCAGCCGTTGGAGCTGTCCTGCAAAGCCTCATAATAGGTGTCCTTGCTTCCCTCAATGAGCTTTTCCACGCTGATGTACTTCCCGACGATGTATCCGGCACGGTAGAACAGCAGCAAGGTGAGAAGCCTGCTTATCCTGCCGTTGCCATCGTTAAACGGGTGGATGCAAAGGAAATCCAGTACGAACATCGGAATCAGAAGAAGCGGGTCATATTCACTTTTTCCCAGACTCTCGATGAATGCGGTGCATAGGTCATCCATTGCAGAGGCGGTCAGGAATGCCGGTACAGGCTGGAAACGGACGCTCTGGTTTCCCTCGGCATCGGTCTCGGCGATGAAGTTGTCAGAGTTCTTGTAAGAGCCTCCTATCGCGCTCTTGGAGAACGAGTAAAGCTGCTTGTGCAGTTGCAAGATGATGTTCGGACGCGGGTAGATGTAATCATAGCTCTCGTGTATGGCGGCGAGGACATCGCGGTATCCGGCGATTTCCTGCTCTGTACGGTTGCGCGGCGCGGACTTGTCCCTGACCAGTTCCTCCAATCTTTTGTCAGTGGTGTGGATACCCTCGATGGCGTTAGACGCGCCCGTGCTTTGGATTTTCGCTATCTCCATCAAGGTCGTCAGAACGTCGGCGTGAGCTTCGACATAGAGTTCCTGCTTTCCCTTGTGTTCATGTATGGAGGACAGCATCGCCACAATCTCAGGTGTAAGCAGAGCCCCAGGGATGCCTTTATAATCAAAAACTTTCATTGGCAATCTCCTTCACGAATCATTTTACTCCATCATTATACCTAAATATGATGGACATTGCAAGCCCTTGGCGAAGATTATTTCCCGTCATTTTCAAAACATCTCAATTAAATACGACAAAAAGATGCAAAAAATTTGCCGAAGACGTAGTAAACCTATACCCTCTCCTGTTGGCGGAGGCGTCCTTAACTGGATGCCCCCGCCTTTGGAGGAAGGCGGCGAGGTCGGTCTGCTTCGCCGCCTGTTTTTGGGATTCGGTAAAATGAATGTACCGTGTTGGCATAGGTTTGCACCCGCCTTTCTGCAATAGTGTGTAATCGATCGGGATAATTGTTTGCAAAAACGTGTAAAATAACTCTTTGAAAACCGCAGAAAACGTGTTATACTATTTCTATCCCAACATGAAAGGGGCTTTGTATGAAACGAAACGCATTTGAACAGCTTTTGGCATGGAAGCGCGACCCGGAGCGCAAGCCGTTGATTTTGAAAGGCGCGAGGCAGGTCGGCAAGACCTGGCTCATGCGCGAGTTCGGGGAAACGCAGTACCAAAGCTATGTCTATTTTAACTTTGACGAGGAGGACGACCTGTCTTCCATCTTTGAGACCAACAAAAGCCCGCAGCGCATCATTGAGCGGCTGGGGCTTCTGAAAGGTGAAAAAATTCTGCCGGGTGAAACGCTCATCGTCTTCGACGAGATTCAGGAATGCTCAGCGGCGCTGAACTCTCTGAAATATTTCAGGGAGCAGGCCAATGAGTATCATGTCGTCGCGGCGGGGAGTTTGCTTGGCACATTGCTCGCCAAGCCGAAGTCCTATCCGGTGGGTCAGGTCAATCTGATTGACCTCTATCCGCTGGCCTTTGACGAGTTTCTCGCCGCCGTTGATGAACCGCTCTACGGCTACTTTACGCAAATCCAAAAAAATCAGCCCATTGAGGAGATTTTCCACAACTGGCTGTTTGAAGCGTACAGCAACTACCTGATCATAGGCGGTCTGCCCGAATGCGTCGCGTCATGGGTAAGCTATAAAGACCCGCAGCGCATCCGGCAGATTCAGAACGAGTTGGTGACCATCTACGAGAACGACTTCTCCAAGCACAACGGCAAAATCAACAGCGGCAGGATTCTGCTAGTGTTCCGCAGCATTGTGTCCCAGCTCGCCAAAGGCAATGAAAAATTCATCTATGGCAGCCTGAAAGAAGGCGCGAGGGCGCGGGAGTTTGAGGAAGCTATCGAATGGCTGGTGTCAGTGGGTATGCTGAACCGCGTTTACAACGTATCCAAGCCGGAGCATCCGTTGAAAGCCTTTGAGCAACCGAACTATTTCAAGCTGTTTCTCTTTGACGCCGGGCTTTTGAAGCATATGGCTGGCGTCGACAATGCCGCTATCCTCTTGAAAAGCGATTATCAGTTTAAAGGGCCGCTGACGGAAAACTTCGTGCTGCAGCAGCTTGCCGGGCAGTTTGAAGTGGAGCCGCGTTTCTTCGCGGACGGACGCGGCGAGGTGGATTTCCTGATTCAGAACGGCATGGAGGTCATTCCGGTGGAGGTGAAAGGCGGTGAGGACAAAACCGCCGCCAGCTTCAAGGCGTACATCAAGAACCGCCGGCCCCGCATGGCGATCCGCTACTCCAAGCGAGGCTATGTCAAGGACGGCTGTATTACCAATATCCCGCTGTATCTTGCCTGCATCACCAGGAAACTGATTTGAAAGTGGTCGAATTCGACCACTTGGCGGAGGTGTAACGATGCGGAACCCTTTTCTCTTTGACGATATTGACGTTCTCCGCAATTTAGGCAATATCCGAGATGCGGAGGAATTGCGGCGCGCGGAGGGCGACACCACCATTGAAGGATACTATGTAGCTGATTATAAAGAGCAACCGCATACCTATATGGATGACAAGGACAACGGTGAATCGCAATGATCGAACTGCAGGGCAAATATAACACCGCCAAGGTGTTTACCGATAATATTGAATCCGAGGCGATTTCCCAGATCATCAACCTGCTGAATCAGGGGTTCGTCGCCGGCAGCCAAATCCGCGTCATGCCGGACACCCACGCCGGCGCGGGCTGCACTATCGGCACGACCATGACAATCAGCGATAAGGTTGTGCCCAACCTCGTGGGCGTGGACATCGGCTGCGGCATGGAGACGGTGATTCTGCGTGACGAGCGCGTGGAGCCGCAGCAACTAGACAAGGCAATCCACCGCCTGATTCCAGCCGGCTTCGATACGCGTAAATCACCGCACCAGTATATGGGCGAGATGGATTTATCCAAGCTGCGTTGCGCGAAACATGTCAATCTTGAACGGGCGGAGCTGAGCCTAGGCACGCTGGGCGGCGGCAACCACTTTATTGAGCTTGACCGCGACGGCGACGGCAGGCTCTATCTTGTCGTCCACACCGGCAGCCGGAATCTGGGCAAGCAGGTGGCCGAGCATTATCAGAACGCCGCCGCCAAAGACCTTCAGCGCAAGGCCAAGGACGTGAACGCCCTAATTGCCGACCTCAAACGGCAGGGTCGCGAAACCGAGATTCAGGCGGAACTGAAAAAGCTGGGCGTCCGCAAGGTTGACCGCAATCTTGCCTTCTGCGAGGGCGCGCTGTTCGACGATTATCTGCACGACATGGCCATCGTCCAGCGCTACGCCGACTGGAACCGCCACGCTATCGTCCGTGATATTGTCAAGGAAGTGAAGTTCAAGGTTGACGAGCAGTTTACCACCGTCCACAACTATATCGACTTGGATACCATGATCCTCCGCAAGGGCGCGATCTCCGCCAAGATCGGCGAACGCGTGTTGATCCCGATGAATATGCGGGACGGCAGCCTGATCTGCGTCGGCAAGGGCAACCCGGACTGGAACCAGTCGGCGCCGCACGGTGCCGGACGTCTGATGAGCCGGTCGGCGGCCAAACAGGCTATCACGCTGACTCAGTTTGAGAAGTCGATGGAGGGTATCTACTCCTCCACGGTGAACAAGAGTACCATCGACGAGTCGCCCTTCGCGTATAAGCCCATGGATGAGATCATCGCGAACATTGGCGACACGGCGGAGATCGTCAAAACCATCAACCCGCTGTATAACTTCAAGGCGGCGGAATAGAGGGAGCGTGGATTATGACGTGGATCGGATACGGTGTCGTCGCGCTCGCCATTTGGAACGCGGTGGTTTTCTGCTTGTACGGCTGGGATAAACGCAGAGCCAGACGCGGTGGCCGGCGCGTCAGCGAGAAAACACTGCTGACAATGACGGTGCTCATGGGCGGGCCTGGCGCACTGCTCGGGATGTACATATTCCGCCACAAAACAAGGCATCTGAAGTTTCAAATTGGCGTGCCGCTGCTTTTGGTGCTGAATACAATGGTCGCGGTGATCGCCATTATGTACGCATCAGCACTGTAAACATCGGAAAAATAAAAATCCGGGCTTGGTTCGTGTTCAAACCATTGCCCGGATTTTTTGCGGTTATACGCTTTCGGATTTGGTGTTGCCCTTGTGATTGGATTTACATCGCCCCAGTCTTTGCGTTGGGCCGTGTAGTATGCCCGCTGTTTGCGCTTGGCTTGCTTCTCAAGCGGAATGAATCGTTGCTTCAAATGAACCGCCTCCTGGAAACCAGTATACCACACTATATTCAAAAAGCCACCACCGATTATTCCAGGAGCGACAAGACCGTTGGCCACGAGGAACTTCACAGCTTGGCGCAGGGACTTTTGGAGTTCTTTCTCGCGGAGCTCGGGCGGCATATCGAAGCGGGGCAGATCCGTAGAATTCCAGAGTTATTGCCGGGCGCAGATACATGGAACGACCCAAAACATGGCGCTGTCATCGAAAAAGCAGCAGATAAGGCATCGCTAAAAATCAAGAGCATTCAAAAAACTCTGAAAACTCTTTGATTTATTTTCCGCTATCGACTCTGGTGTCATGGCGCTACCAATTTTGGATGCTATATATATCTGTCCCGCTTGTTTTGTAATACGTTTAATCATCTGTTTCGCATTGGCGATTTTATCTGGCTCTCGATATTTTTTCTTTCCTTTATCGCGTGCAAGATTGGTCCCAAATGCAACATCTATTGATGCCAAATCGCCCAAATACCAAGATTCCAATTCATGACATACAATTCGGATTTTATAATTTTCTTTCCCGGATTTTTTGCACAAGTCATCAATGTTTTGTTTCAATTTCTTGCAGTCAGGAGAACTATCTTGATCCACGAGAACGATGACTCGTATATTCGCATCGGAATGAGCTTTCAGTTTGTTTATGATCGACTTTTTTAAGTCATCTTTCCCTTCATGATGTACAACTCGGAACTTCAACGTCGGAAATATGTTTTTGAACAATGCGCTGAGAAATGTTGACATGGACCTCTCTTCTGTCAGAAAGACATACTTCACACATTACACCTCGTTCTTCGCGAAGTAACCCTGTTTCCAAAGCCAGCCCAATTTGTCGCCATATTCAACCAGCCTTGCAAGTGTCGCATCCTTTTTCAACATCCGCGCCGTGGTGTACCCATCCGCTTTTTCTAAGACGATTACTTCCGACAATGCAACGGCATTCAGAAAGTCTGGCGAATGCGTGGAGACAAAGATCTGTCCCCGCTTTGAATACTCGCGAAATTCTTCCGCGAGTATTTCGAGTATTTCCGGATACAATTGATTTTCCGGTTCTTCAATGCAAAGAAGGGGATTGGGCTGCGGGTCATGTAATAGGACCAGATAGGCAAGCATTTTGATGGTTCCATCGGAGGTATATACAGATAAAAATGGACTTTTAAACGCGCCATCTTTAAACTTCAACAACAGTCGATTGTCTTCCGTTGTCGTGGCCTCTATGCCCGCAACGCCAGGTATGCGTTCCTGCATTTTCTGCAATATATCCTTCCATATTTCGGGGTGATTCTCATAAATAAATTTTGCGACTTGGGAGAGATTGTCTCCCGTTCGCGATAAATGTTCGCTGTAGACTGATTTCTGTTCGGTAGTCCTAGCCTCTGAAATCCGAAAATCCGAAACTGTCCAATTTTCCACCATTTTTCTGAAGGTTGCAATGGCTTCAAAATCAGAGAATTGTCCCAGGCCTTTGATGGCCAATATGTCGGCGGAATCCAGCGCCTGTTCCCGCCGTCGGTCCGCTTTTTTTACATCTTCATACGACGAAACTTTCCCAGAAACAGCTGTCCCTCTTCCGTTTGCAAATTCCAACATGCGCCAAGGGGCGCCACGACTTCCGCGGCGGTATTGCAAGATTTCTCTGCTCACGACGGGTCTTCCCGTTGAATGAGACAGCTCCAATATATATGTCACAAGTGGCTCGTCTTTTTCCGCTCGAAACTTGATTTCAAACAAGATGGACTCGTTCTCTTTTCCTCTCGACACCACTTCTTTAAAACCGCCGCGCATCTCCAGCGCTTTTCGGACATTTTGCTCAAGACAATCGCGCAAGAAGCCAAAGACGTCAAAAAAGGTGGACTTCCCCACACCATTTTTCCCCACGACAACTGTCATATTAGAGATGCCTGTTATACTCACATCTTGCAGCGCCCGAAAATTTTTGATGTGAATGCTCTCAATGCGCACGATGAGCCCCTCCTGTTCAAAAACAGCATCCTGCCAGTGTCCCACACCAGGTAACGGATACATCGCCAACGCCTCTGCCGCGATGTCTGTAAAAAATCCGCAACCTGTCACAGTTACCGGCAAAAGAGTGAGAACAATATTGCATAAGTTTTTTTGCCGGGCAACAAAATTCGGGGCAGCACGGGCAACTTGAGCAGCAAAAACAAAAAGCGTGGCAACAAACGGTAGAAAGAAAAAGCCTGAAATCGTTGAAATTTCAGGCTCCGTGGCGGAGAGGGTGGGATTCGAACCCACGTGGGATTGCTCCCAAACTGATTTCGAGTCAGCCCCGTTATGACCACTTCGATACCTCTCCCTATACAAGACGCCGCCGCGACGGGGATTTTCTCCCGCGTCCGCGGAGCCTCCGCATTTCATTATACGCCCAGCCAGTCATAAAATCAAGGGCGAAATTCCTCTGCCGCCCAGAGGCGGCTTCGAGCAACCGCACCCTTGCCTCAGACCGTGTCGCGGCTTTCGTGTCCTCACCGATGATACGGCGAAGGTTTGAACGGAGCTGCACAAAACCTTCCCTTGCGGCGCTGGACGTGATATACTGTATGGACATCACAATCGGGCGTCTCTCTGCGCTGCCACCGGCAGCGGCTTGCGAGAGCTGCCCGCCTACGAGGGGCGGCCTATGCTGGAAAAACTGAAACTGCTCGCGCAGCGCGATGAAGAGCTCTCGCGGCTGCTGACCGCGCCGGCGGTCTTTGCCGACCGGCCGCGCATGACAAAATTGCTGAAGGAACAAAAAGAGATCGCCCCCGTCGTCGCGGCCTACCGGGCCTACGCCGCCTGTGAGCGGCGGGCGGCCGACGCGCGGGGGATCTTGGACGGCGCCGAGGACGCCGATCTGCGGACGCTGGCCCAGGAGGAGTTCGACGAGACGCGCGTCGAGCGAGTCCGTCTGCTCGAACAGATCCGCGTGCTGCTGCTGCCCCGCGACCCGAACGACGACAAAAACGTCATCGTCGAGATCCGCGGCGGCGCCGGCGGCGAGGAGGCGGCGCTGTTTGCCGCCTCGCTGTGGCGCATGTACACCATGTATGCCGAACGGCGGCGCTGGAAGACGGAAGTCCTGAATCTGAATGAGACCGAGCTCGGTGGCGTCAAAGAGATCTGCTTCATGATCGAAGGCGTCGGCGTTTATTCGCGTCTAAAATTTGAGAGCGGCGTCCACCGCGTGCAACGGGTGCCCGACACCGAGGCGTCCGGCCGCATCCACACGTCCACCGTCACGGTGGCGGTGCTGCCGGAGGCCGAAGAGGTGGATTTTGAGATAAATCCCGCCGACCTGCAGACCGACACTTTCCGCTCCAGCGGCGCCGGCGGACAGCACGTCAACAAGACCGAGAGCGCCATCCGCATCACCCATTTGCCGACCGGCCTCGTCGTCGAGTGTCAGGACGAACGCAGCCAGTACAAAAACCGTGACAAAGCTATGAAGATCCTCCGTTCCCGGCTGCTCGAACGCAAGCGGGCCGAACAGGAGGCGCTCATCGCCTCCGACCGCAAGAGTCAGGTGGGCACGGGAGACCGCTCCGAGCGCATCCGCACCTACAACTTCCCCCAGGGGCGCGTCACGGACCATCGCATCGGTCTCACGCTCTATAAAATTGACGCCATCCTGGCGGGCGATCTGGACGAGATCATGGACGCGCTGATCACCGCCGACCAGGCGGACAGACTGCGCGCGCAGGAGGAAACATGAGTCGGATCCACACCATGCTTCTGACGGCTTCTTCGCCGGACGACATCGCCTCCGCGGGCCGATTGCTGCGCGCGGGGCGGCTGGTCGCGGTACCCACTGAGACGGTGTACGGCCTCGCGGCCAACGCCCTGGACCCGGCCGCCGTGGCGCGCGTCTTCGAGGCCAAGGGCCGCCCGGCTGACAACCCCCTCATCGTGCATATCGCCGAACCCGAGGATCTGACGGCGCTGTGCCGGGAAATCCTACCGGCCGCGCTGACGCTGGCCCAGCGCTTCTGGCCGGGTCCGCTCACCCTGGTGCTGCCCCGGCGTGCCGTCGTGCCCGATGTAGTGACGGCCGGACTGCCCACCGTGGCGGTCCGCCTGCCCGCCCTGCCGGCCACCCGCGCGGTCATCCGGGCCGCCGGAACACCGCTGGCCGCTCCCTCCGCCAACCTGGCCGGCCGGCCCAGCCCCACGACGGCAGATCATGTCCGAGCGGACCTCGGAGGGCGGATCGACGCCATTCTGGACGGCGGCCCCTGCCAGTGGGGCATCGAATCCACCGTGGTAAGTGTGGCGCACCACCCGCCGAGACTGCTCCGACCGGGCGGCGTCACGCGGGAGTCGCTCTGCGACGTGATCCCCAACTTGATGATCGACCCGGCGGTACAGGGGGCACTGGCCGACGGCGAAACCCCCAGCGCACCCGGTATGAAATACCGCCACTACGCCCCCCGCGCGCCGCTCACCATCCTGTGCGGCCCGGTCAGTCGGGCCGCGGACTACGTCCGCCGTCAGTCCGGACCCACTGCCGTGCTCTGCTTTGACGAGGAGTGGGACGACTTCGCGGGCCTCTCCCGGGTGAGCTACGGTTCGCGAGCCGATCCGCTCTCGCTGGCCCGTTCGCTCTTCGACGCGTTGCGCCGGCTCGACGCCCTGGGCGCGCGGCAGCTCTTCGCCCGCTGCCCCGAGGGCGGCGGTGTGGAAGCCGCTGTCCAAAACCGTCTGCGCAAAGCCGCCGGCTTTCAAGCGCTGGACGTTTAATCATCTCGATTTTACAGGAAGGGCGGCCGCGTATGATTGTCATCGGGCTGACCGGCGGGTCCGGTACGGGAAAGACCACGGTGATGGGCGTGTGGGCCGGCCTCGGCGCGTATTGCATCGACGCCGACGAGGTGTACCACCGCCTGTTACAGACGGACACGGCCCTGGAGGAGGCCATCCGGCGCGCGTTCCCGGCGGCGTTCTCCGGCGACCGGTTGGACCGCAAAGCGCTGGGACGCATCGTGTTCGCCGACGTGGACCGACGGCGGATTCTGGAGACGCTCACCCACGGCGCCGTCATCCGCGAGATCGAACGGTTGCTGGCGGCGGCGCGGCGCGGCGGGCACCGGGTGGCCGCCGTGGACGCCGTGGCGCTGCTGGACGGGCCGCTGGCCGCGCGTTGCGCGGCGCTCGTGTGCGTGCTGGCGCCGCTCGAGGCCCGGTTGGCGCGTATCGTCGCGCGGGACGGCGTGGACGTCGCCTACGCGCGGGCCCGCGCGGCCGCCGGGCGGCGCGACGAGGACTACCGCGTCCGCTGCGACTTTGTGCTCGAAAACAACGCGGACCCGGCCGCCCTCGCCCGCGCCGCCGAGGTTCTCTACCGCCAGCTCACCGGAAACAGGTAATTTTGCGAAAAGAGGTCGGAGTATGTCTGAGACAAGCAAGAGTCCGCGCCGCGAGGCGCTGTTTTATCAGCCAAAGAACGGTTTCGACACATTGGAGGACGGCCAGTGGGACCGCGTGCGGGCGCTGGGGGAGGATTACAAACAATTTCTGACGGTGGGGAAAACCGAGCGGCTGTCGGCTGCGGAGGCGGTGCGCCGCGCCGAGGCGCGGGGCTTTTCCGCCTACCGGCGGGGGCTCGCCGTGCGCCCCGGCGACAGATTCTACCAGGTCAACCGGGACAAGGCGGTCACGCTGATCATCGCGGGCCGGCGCGGGTTGGACGAGGGCGTGCGTCTCGTGGCCGCGCACATCGACGCGCCGCGGCTGGATGTGAAGCCCCGCCCCCTCTACGAGGACAGCGAAACGGCCCTGCTGAAGACCCACTACTACGGCGGTATCAAGAAGTATCAGTGGGTGGCGCTGCCGCTGGAACTGCACGGCGTCGTCGTCAAGACGGACGGCGCCGTGGTGCCGGTGTCCATCGGCGCCGCGCCGGACGACCCTGTCTTCACGATCACCGACCTGCTGCCTCATCTGGCCGGGGAGCAGATGAAAAAGAACCTCCGGGAGGCCATCACCGGCGAGGGTCTCAATGTGCTCGTCGGCACGCGCCCGGACGCCGAGACCGGGGAGGGGCGCGTCAAACTCGCGGTGTTGGAGCTGCTCCACCGCCGATACGGCGTCACAGAGGCGGATTTTCTTTCCGCGGAGCTCTCCCTCGTGCCCGCACTGCCCGTCCGCGACGTGGGACTGGACGCCTCGCTGATCGGCGGGTACGGGCACGACGACCGCGTGTGCGGTTTCGTCGCGTTGCGCGCGCTGCTGGACCTTGAGGGCGCCCCGGAACACACGGCGGTCTGCCTGCTGGCCGACAAAGAGGAGATCGGCTCGGAGGGCGTGACCGGGATGCGCAGCGCCGCTTTCGACACCCTGATGACCGACCTGTGCGCCGGGCAGGGCGTACCGCTCGGGGCGTGCTTCGCGTCCTCGTTCTGTCTGTCGGCCGACGTTTGCAACGCGTTTGACCCCAACTACCCGGAGGTGTCGGATAAGACCAACGCCCACCGGCTGAACTACGGGCTCGGTCTCATGAAATACACGGGCGTGCGCGGCAAAGCCGGATCCTCCGACGCCTCGGCGGAGACCGTCGGCCGGCTGCGCGGCCTGCTGGAGCGCGACGGCATCCGTTACCAGTTCGGCGAGCTGGGCAAGGTGGATCAGGGCGGCGGCGGCACGGTGGCCGTCTATATGGCGCAGCGCGACATCGAAGTTGTGGACGCCGGCGTGCCGGTGCTCTCGATGCACAGCCCGTTCGAGATCATCTCCAAACTGGACCTCTTCGAAACCTACCGCGCCGCTTTGACGGTGTATATGAATTAACAATTATTTCCAAATATGCCGCGTAAAGAAAGCAGGGGTCGGTATGCCGGCCCCTGCTTTCTTCGTGTGTTGGGAACTGAAGAAAATCTTATTTATGAGCCGATGTGGACGCTGAGGCGGGCCAGGAGGGCGGCGGCTTCGGCGCGGGTGGCGGTGCGCTGGGGGTCAAAACGGCCCTCGCCGGCGCCCCGGATGAGCCCCGCCTCCGTGAGGGCTTGCACCCCTTCCCGCGCCCACGCGCCGATGTCCGCGACGTCCGCAAAGGTCTCCGCGGTCTCGGACGGGAGCGTGACGCTCGCGAAACGAGTGTAGCGGTACAGAATCGTCGTCATTTCCTGACGCGTAACCGCGCGGTCGGGTGCGAAACGGTCTTCCCCCACCCCGTCGACGATCCCTTTGTCGCGGGCCCACGCCACATAGGGCGCATACCACCGGCCCTCCGCGACATCGTCAAACGGGCTGTCCGCGTAGGCTGCCTGGTCTGCGCCCGCGAGCCGGCCGAGCACCGTCACAAACATCGCGCGGGTCATCGGGCGGTCTGGCGCGAAGGTGTTCGCGCCGACGCCATAAAACAGCGATTTTTCCACCACGTACCGGATGTACTCGTAGGCCCAGTGTTCCGCCGCGTCCGCGAACGCGTCCACGGGGGAGGGCACGGCCTGAAGGCCTTCGGCGAGCGCATAGAGGCCGAGGCGCGTGAGCGGCGCCGTGTAGATGCCGTCCAGGGCAGTGCCCCGAACCAGTGTGGCGGTGCCGTCGTCGTTGATGCGGTAGA
This sequence comes from Oscillospiraceae bacterium, assembly GCA_031265355.1. Taxonomy (NCBI): domain Bacteria; kingdom Bacillati; phylum Bacillota; class Clostridia; order Eubacteriales; family Oscillospiraceae; species Oscillospiraceae bacterium. Next base: position 45,596 of record JAISCT010000060.1, read on the forward strand.
GCGCGGCCCGGCGCCCGTCAAAGCCGTCCGGAAGCGGGATGTGCACGGTGATCGCACCCTCCGGCTGCACCTCGGCGCCGTCGGCGCGCACGGCGATGTCGTAGAGGACAAAGCGCGCCGCGGTGTCGGCGAGCACGCTCGAAGCCCGCGTGTACTCGGTGCCAGATGTGACCGCCGCAACACCAAGCGCGGCCTCCGCCGGCAGCACGCCCTCCGCCGCTTTCAGGCGGATCCCCGTCGCCGCGTCGGTCAAACCAACGGCGACGGCGGACGCCACGAGCGGCGTCTCAGGCGTCAGCACGGTCTCGTCGTTCGTGTTCCGGCTCAACGTACTCCAGTCGATCCGCAGCCGGGCATACATCCAGCCGTCCGTCGTCACCTCGTCCATCGGGGTGTAGGGCACCTTCAGCCGGACGGGGACATAGACGTCCGTCGTGTTTTTCAGGTCGATCTCAAAGATGCTGAGATAGGTGAGCTCGTGGGCCACGCCGTCGAATTTCATCGTCGTCGTGTGACGGCCGGTTTCGACCGTGCGTGCGTCGCGCCAACCGCCGCCGATGTCGTACTGCACGTCCGTGAGGGCGGAACTGTAGCCGCTGTTGTTGACCGGGCCTGTGACCGCCTGGAGCCGGTAGGCGCCGCCCGACACGGTCAGGAGGCCCTGCCCCGTGAACGCATCGTTGCCCATCGACGCCTGCGCGGCCTGTTGATGCCAAAGGGCCACCGACACGCGGTAGGTCCCGTCCGCGGGCGCCGTCGGGGTCTGCGTCTTGCCGCCGCCCGTAATGGGTGTGTCTCCGTTCTCGTCCGGGAGGACGGTCGGGCGCGCCTCATCCCAGTCGAGGACGATCTTGGCGGCCTGGCGGCTCTCGCCCATCGCGTCCACGTCCACGCGGACATAGAAGTACGGCTCGCCGGCGGTGTCGCGCGTGATGGCAAACACTTTGGGGTAGTCCGTACGGCCGTTTAGTCCCTCGTCCTCGGTCATCTGTACGACGGCGGCTTTGTATTCGTCTTTTTCGTAGTCCGCGGGCGCCCCCGTGGGCAGTTCGGCGCCGGGGATGTTCCAGAGCGTCAGCAGGTGGCCGCGAAGACCGCCCTCTGTCACACGGGCCTTGAACGTCAGCAGATAGGTGGCGCGCCCGTCGGCGACGATCACCGTCGCCGGGCCGTCCACGGCCTCGGCCGCCATCGAGGGCTGGTTCAGGAAGGCGTTTTGGATCGTATAAGGCACTTCATAGACGCCGTCGGCCAGGGTCTCCGGCGGCTCCGGCGTGAGAGCCGGGCGCAGGGCCGCGCGGGACGCGTCCAGCGCGGCGGCCCGGGCGTCCACCATGGCCTGCGTCACACCAAGCTGGGTCCAGAGCGCCTCAGCCGCCGCAATGCCCGCCGTCAGTGCGGCGTAGGAGGCCGCGGTACAGTCGGCGGCACGCACACCGCGGGCCGCGTCGAGCGCGGCCTCAAGCGCCGCCATGTCAAGCGCCTCGCCCAGGGCAAACCCGCTCCAGTCGATCCGCAGACGCGCGGGCTGGTCTGCGGAGTCGCCCATGACCGGGACCGTCACATAAACATATGTGTATTCCTCTCCGGGCACGACCTCCAGGCTGATCTCCTTCGGGTACCAGACGCCTCTGTCCGGGTCGTCCTTTTTGGTCGGGCCGTAGTCGTCCGTCACGCCCTCGTACACCGCGTGTACGGCGGCGGGGACAAGTGTGGACCGGTTGACGTCGAGGTTGCCTTCGGCGTCGATGTACCGCTCCGAAAACCGGGCGATCTCCGCCAGATATCCGCTCGTACCTGCGAACACCATCGGCCCAAAGAACAGGTGCACATAAGCTTTGCCGTCCTCGACCACCAGGTGGGACGCCCCGTGATCGACGGCTGGGTGCCCCATAGACGCCTGATTCATGCTGTAGTGCCAGAGCGCCGTCTTGTCCGCGAGACTGTAGTCGCCGTCCGCAAACGCGACGGCCAGGTCGTCCGTCGCCGCGAGCGCGGCCTGCGCGGTCTCAAGCGCCGCGACCTGCGCCGCGGTCTCTTCTTCGGTCAAATTCCCGGTCGCGGCGGTCTCCGCCGCCGTCACAGCCTGTTCCAACGCCCGGTACGACGTCTCAAGGTACCCGTCGCCGCCTGTCAGCAGGGCTCGGGCCGCTTCGAGCGCGCCATCCAGCGTCAAAACCGCAGGCGGTTCCGACGTGAGAGCCGCCTGCGCGACCGCCTCCGCCAGCGTGTCGGCGGCGGCTTTGATGTCCGCAGACGTGGGCGCGGCCGCGTCGTAGACCGCCCAAGCCGCCGCCACAGCCCCGCCGAGCGCGGCCTTGGCGGCGCCGGTCAGCGCGGGGTCCCGCAGCAGCCGGCTGGCCCGGTCGAGCTGTGCGCGGATGACGGTTCTGTCGTACCCGGCAAGCGGGTTGTCTCCCTCGACCCGCTGCACGTCGTGGATCATCCACAGCGCCTCGGCGGAAATCCGGGTCCCGTCGCTGATCGAACCGGACATTCCGTCCATCATCGGGATGTTCAGGGCGACGCGGTAGTACCCATTTTCCGTCATCTCCCCCAGGGGCACCGCCATCCGTTTGGGGTAGCAGATGTCGTATACGTCGCCGAAGAGTTCCGCAATGACGTCGACTTTCAGACTGCCTGTCTCAGTCGCGTGGTACGCGAGGTATTCCGCCTCCGCCGGCGCGGCGGTACCATAATAAAACATCCGGCGCAGCCACCCGGGCAGGCCCATGACAGAGGTGGACTGCAGCGTGAGATACAATGTTTTTTGGCCGCCCTTCACCTCGATGTAGCCGATGTTGTCCCGGATGACAAAGGCGCTCATCGAGACGTCGTCCTGATTCGCGTTTTTGCTGAACACCCGCGCGCGGTAGAGGCCGTCCTCCGTGAGCACCGCCGGCAGGTCGTCCGGCATCCCCTTCTCAAGCAGCAGGTAATCGGCGTTTAAATCTTTCCATTCCCGCGTGACGACAGTCACCGCGCCGGCCGCTGCGTCCAAAGTGAATTTGGGGTTGTTAGTGCCACTGCTGCCGCCGAAGCGGTAGAGCGTCACGCGGTTCGCCGCCCACCCGTCGGGGATCGGGAAGCGCAGCGTCACCTCCTGCTGGGGCGACACGGGGTTCCCTCCGCTCGTGAGCGACATGGCGTAGAAGGCATAGTGAGGCCCGTCCGCCCCCACTCTCGCGAACGCGGTGTATCCGCTGAACCGGTCCGGCAGTACGTGGCGCACACCGGCGTACTCCGTGCGCGCCGGCGCCGCGAACACGCTGCTGCCCGGGATGTCGGTCGACAGGCAGGACAGCGTCACCCCGCTCCCCTCGTCGCGCAGCTCCAGCGGCACAGCCTGCACCGGGTCAAGCCGGAGCCACCCGTGCAGATACTCCGTGCGCGTCGGTTGGGCCGCATTGTTGTTCGCCTCCGTCAGTACGCGGAGATAGACGCCGAATGCCAAGTCCTCATACGTGAGGGTGAGTGTGTCGCTCTCCGCGCCTGCGGCGGCGTATATCGTCTCAAAGGTGGTGTTGTACGCTTCGCACCAATAAGCTCCGATGCCTGAGGCCGTCTTGACCGTCTCGAAATCGCCCCGGTCTACAGCTTTTTCGATGGTCAGCACCGTATTCTCAGGCCCCGCGGGGGCCTTCAGCGTGAAGACCGCCATCAGGGCCCCGTCCTCCGCCGCGGTAACCGCTACTGCACCCTCAAAAATGTCCGGCATCGGCACGATTGAGGTGGCGCTGACGGCTACAGTCCCAGTGAATGCCGTGAGTCTTCCCCGTCTGACGTTCGTCCACGCCCATCCAAGGGTGTGTGTACCGGCTTCCGGGACAAGCGCCTCCGGCAGCCGAAGGGCCGAACCCGGCTCAAAACACATGATCAGGGCATAAGGCGCGCACTCGACGCCGGATGCCGCGTTCTCCGACAACAGGCGCGAATATGCTTTGATCAGCACCTCATCCGTCAAATTGGGTACCGTGAACGAGAGATAGCCCGTATCGAGGGCTTCATCCGCCCACGTGTTTGCCACGTCTGTGCGGTAGTATTCGTCGAAACCGGGTAGGATGTATATTTTCTCGTACAGGCTTCCGCCCTCGCGCAAACTCTCTAAGATGTACGCCGGGCAGTTGAACGCGCCGGTCGGGAAATATTGGAAATTCGGATATGGGGCATTCTCCGCCGCCAGCAGCGCCTTCACCTCCGCCAATTTCTCCGGCTTCACAATCTGGATGAAGTCGTAGGCACTGTAAGAGTTATAAAGCAGCGTCACCTCATATTCGTCCCCGTTTTTTCGTACCAGCGCGCGTCTGTTGAACTGGACACGGGCCGTTCCATTCGCACCAAGTTTTCTCTCCCCGATGCTGAACTGACCGTCATAGAAATGCAACGGCACGGTATATACGCCGTCCGTCAATCCTGCACCGAGCTCCTCCGCCCCTTCCTCTCCTTCAACCGCCCACACGCCTGCCGGTAACAGGGACAGCAACATGACGCATGCGGCAAGCAGGGCTGCCGCCCTGCGCCTCAAACGCCCCGCCCTTTTCTCGCCGCGGGCCTCGAAATCCTTCTTCATACGCTGACACGTCCCTCTCATCAATCTAAAAATGACCAACTTTGCCACAAAACCGGTCGAGAGGGGCGACGCCGCCGAATTTCGCCGGCATCGCCCCTCTCTGCAAATTCACCGCCGCACGCGCGCGCGGCTTACTCCGCCGCCGGGATGGTGTTCAACTGCAAGATAAAGTCCTGCCCACCGGGATGATCATCCTCGCCGGGGTAGTAGAACGCGACGGTGACGGGAATCCTCGCCACCGTGACACCTCCCACTGTTTCAAAGTAATCCGACAGATCATAAATGACCGCCGTTCCGACCCCTGTCGTCTGGTTGACGTTGAAATCGACGCTGCCACCATCCACCGTAAATCCTTCCACGATGACGTCGTCATCAAACACGACGCCCACACCCGGTCTGGTGACCGTCACATGACCCAGCTTGAAGTAGATCGTCGCTGTGTCGTCATCCAGATCGACGTCGTAGCTGTCCACGACGTTGTTGCCGTGCGGCGCGGCGTTGCCGGTGCTCGCCGAGTAGAAGTAGACTGGGTCATCGTTTTCGTCGAGGGGCGCGGTATTAGCGTACTGGCCAACTTGGGCGCTGGCGGAGATGGCGAACACGCTGAACGCCAGTACCGCGGCGAGGGCAAGGGCATAGGCTCTGCTTTTGGTTTTCATTTGAAACGCTCCTTTCTCCGGCGCCGGTCCGTTGGGACCGGCAATCGTTTCTTCCCCCCGACAAATGCCGTGTATCCCTCCAATCGGTTATCTGCCAAAGAGAACTTCTATCATCATGTTCGGCCGAACAATGGTGAGCAACCATGCCGCGTTCTTTCCCATCCAACCTGCGCTTAAGGGAAGACGACGGCCCATAGGGAGAATTTAGTTAGCGTTTACTAATATTGTAGGCTATTTCAGCCGATTTTTCTGACTTCCAAGTAAACATATTGCCCCTTTGATATCCTCTGGACCGAGGATATGACCTGGTGGTCCTCTGTGGTTAGTAGTTTCTAACTACAGTCCATATGATAGCAGAAACCCTCGCGCTTGTCAAGGGCGTTCAAAATGGCACGACAAGGCTCTTTATATTACATATTTTTCCATTTTTGAATTGCGATTAATTTTTTGAATCGATTGCGGCACAGCTTGTTCACATGTATTTGGCGCCTCTGTCCCAAGAGCAATTTTGGCGTTCGGCGTGCCTAACGCGGGGTGCGAAAAAATTTTTTGCGCACCGCTTCTCCCCATATTTTCAGGCCATTTTTCATTGCTTTTTTGACGCATTGATGGTAAGATAATGGACGGATTGCAGCCCTGGGAAGAAACGGCTTTGTCACACAGACGGCCACGGTTTTCGGAGGTGAAAGGAGATACATGTCCATCACGGCAAGGCAGTATCAATATCTGCTGTACCTGCGCAACCGGCCCGGCAAAAGCCGGACGCTCGCCGCGCTGGCCGGCTACTTTGACGTCAGCCGGAGCACGGCCTTTGACGTCGTCGCGGCGCTGGAGAAGAAGGAACTCGTGTGCAAGGGTGAAAACGAGATCCGGCTCACCGCAGCGGGGCAGAAAGCCATCGCGCCCCTGTGGGAGCGGTATGAGGACTCCGTCGTCTTTCTCCGGGAGGACATGTGTTACACGGACCGCGAGGCACGGGCGCTGGCACTGTTCTTCCTCTGTCACGTGCCGGAGAACCTGGCCGGGGTCGCCGCCGGCCGCCAGATCGCCCGTCACGCCGCGCGCCGGGTCCGGTTTGCGAAACACGAGGCGCTGTCCAACATCCCGGACGGCATGTACCGGGTGAATTTTACCGTGTTCCAGCCGGAAAAACCGGTGACGTCAATGGGCGACATCGGCTTTCGTAAGCCCGCCCGCCTGCTGTTCTTCAACCGATGCTGCGCGCTGGAACTGCGATCTCGGACCATCCGCTACCAAAACCGCGAGACCGGCCGCCTGATCCGCGGGCAGCTCGACCGCCTCTATTTCCATCAGACGGATACCTGGCACGAAGTGCGCGAGGACAATGGACGCTGGCTGATCCCTGGCGACGCAATCCGTCTGCGCCGCGGCGACGGCGGTCTGGAGGGAAGCGTCCGTATCCGGGCGCGGGCAGAGGCCTGCGGCATGCCCGAGAGCGAGGCGGATCTCGTGCTGTTTTTGAAACAGAGCGACCTCAAAGAGCACCTCTTTTCGCCCGGAGGTTAGTTTTTTCTAATCATTGCGACGACAACCTGCCGGTCCCCTTCGGGCCGTCGGCAGGTTTCAAACCACACAACAGGGGGAACGCTTTCCATGAAAAAGAGACGGATCTGTCTGCTGGCGCTGTGGCTGTGCGTGTCCGCCGCAGTGCCCGCGCGGGCCGCGGCGGACGGGACTTACCTGGCTGCGACCCACACCCATTACCTGAACCCCGACACAGGCCGTACGGACGACGGCGGCACACAAAACGCCGCGCTGGGCGAGGGAATGTGCCGCAGCGTCGTCTACGAAAAGGCACTGGCGGAGATCCGGGACGGACGCTGCTTCGTCACGGTGCGCCTGCAACTCATGAGCAACATGCGGGATTTCCGCCTCTCGGCGCAGCAGACGCCGGGCGGGGCCTACGCGGCCATCACACCCGCCGTGATGCAGGAGGACGCCGCCCAAGACACGGCGGACTACCGCTTTGAGATCCCCGCGCTCGACAGCTACCTGTGCTGGGAGATGTATGTCGTCCCGATGGGGCGGGACGTGAAATTCTACATGAACCTGGACACGGCCCTCACCGAGGGGACGGGCGACTTTGTCGCCCCGCGCCGGACCGACGCCGGGACCGACACGTCGGATGCGGGAGTGGAGACGTCATCCGCCGCGAATTCCGCCGGGGACACCCCAAACACGCCGGACGGAGTGGACACGGCGGCGGCCGGCGGAACCGGCGCCGGAACCCCGGTGCCCGACGCGTCCGCATCGCCAGCCGATACGTCCGCGCCGAATACTGCCGGACCAGCAGACCCTCCCGGCGACGCCGGGGTCTCCGGTGACATCGGAGTCTCCGGGAATGCCGGAGACACAGGAAACACCGGAAACACTGAGAACACTGAGAACACTGAGGCCGCCGGCGAAACCGCACTCGCCTTCGGCGGTGGAACAGACCCGGCGGGCGGAACTGGGACCGACCTCGGAGCCAATCCCGGAGCCGCCGCACCGGACGAAACGGTCCCCGCCGCCGCGCCGGCGGACTCCGGCGCCAAGGACACAGTAACCGGCACAGGGTTCCTTGCCATCTTCATCGCGCTGGTCGTCTTTGCGGCGGTGACCGCGACCTCACTCCTCCTGCGGAAAGCGAGGCGAACTCGATGACAAAATACACACGCGGGCGCGAGGCCATGTTATCTGTTATCTGTTCATTGTTGTCTGTGGCGCTGGGGCTCATGCTCCTGCCTGGCTGTGTGGACCAGCACCCGGCCGTCACGCCGGACACGGACCGGGCGGTACCTCTCTCCCCGGCGGTCGTCCTCACACCGACCGCATCGGATACGGCATTCGCCGAGATCTCGCCGGACATTGCGCCGTCCGACACGCCGGCGTACCGACTTGTCGCCACGTCCCGCGCGGCGGTGGAGCTCTGCGACAGGCTGGGGCTCACGCTCGTCGGCCGCCCGGCACTGGAAGGGCTGCCGGCGCGCTATGCAGACGTCGCCGAGACGGGGACTTCGATGGCCCCCGATCTGGAAACCATCCGGCTCTTGCGTCCCACCGAGATCATCGGCCCCGACACCCTGGCGGGCGACCTGGCGCCCGGCTATGAGAACGCGGGGCTGCCCGCCACTTTTTTGAACCTCCGCAGCGTCGCGGGGCTCTACGAGAGCGCCGTCTATCTGGGCAAGAAGTACGGACAGGCGGACCGGGCGCAGGCGATGGTCACGGAATATGAATCCTCGCTGGCGGATCTCGCGGCCGCGAAAGGGGATCGGGCGGGTCCCACGGTGCTGATTCTGATGGGGCTGCCCGGCGCGTACGTCTCGTGCACACCCCACTCCTACGCCGGCAGTCTGGTGGAGATGGGCGGCGGCGTCAATGTCGTGACCGACCCGGCGGACTCCTTTGTGAGCTGGAACACCGAGGCGCTGCTGGCGCTCGACCCGGACATCATCCTGCGCACCGCCCACGCGCTGCCGGACCAAGTGGCGGAGATGTTCGCGAAAGAGTTTTCGGAAAACGAGATCTGGCGTCACTTCCGCGCCGTGCGGGAAGGGCGCGTCTACGACCTCGACAGCGAGGTGTTCGGCATGAGCGCGAACTTCCGCTGGCCGGAGGCGGTCGCCCGGATGCAGGCCCTCTTCTACGGGGCAGAGGCCCCATGAGGGCGGGCCTGCGCAAGGCCGCCGGTGCGTGCGCCTGTCTGATCCTCGCCGCGATGACGGCCGCACTGCTGCTGGCGGCCATGAAATCCGGCAGCATTCGCCTCACTTGGAGTGAACTGCTGCGCGGACTGTTTCAGGCCTATGACGCGCGTGTAGCGGCGGTCTACGATCTGCGCTTCCCGCGCATTCTGGTCGCCCTACTGGCCGGCGCGATGCTTTCGGGCGCGGGGCTTTTGCTCCAGGCCGCGCTAAAAAATCCGCTGGCCGACCCCGGACTCATCGGCATCTCCGGCGGTGCGGCGTTTGCGGCGGCCGCGGTCGCCGCATGTTTTCCGGCGCTATATCTCTCGTTGCCGCTCTTTGCCTTCTTGGGCGGGGTACTCGCCTTTCTGGTGATCTACGCCCTCTCGTGGAAAGGTGGGCTCGACCCGGTACGCATCCTTCTCATCGGCGTGGCGATCGGCGCGGTGTTCTCGGGGCTCACCGCCGTGCTGGACGGCATGACCGCCGCCGGCGGCGTGTCGGTGTCGGCCGGCGGCCTTACCCAGCGTTCGTGGACGGACGTGACCCGTCTGGCCGGCTATGCCGCCGCGGGCCTCACCGCCGCGCTGGCGCTTGCCCCTGCCTGCAACCTGATGGCGCTGGATGACCGGACCGTGCGGGGGCTGGGCGTGCGCGCGGACCGTTTGCGCATTGTCGTCTCCTGCGCGGCGGTGTGGCTCGCCGCCGCCGCCACGGCGTCCGTCGGCGTCGTCCCCTTCCTCGCGCTGTTGGCGCCGCACATCGCGCGGCGGATCGTCGGACAGGACCATCGGATCCTCACGCCGTTTGCCCTGCTGCTCGGCGCCTTCACGTTGCTGCTGGCGGACACGGTGGGACGGCTGGCCGCCGCACCGCGCGAGATCCCGGCGGCGGTGGTCATGAGTGTCGCCGGCGGCCCGTTTTTTATCGTTCTGCTGCGAAGGAGGGAGCGAATTGGCCGCTGATCATCTGGTCGTCGAAGACCTGCATTTCTCTTACGGCCGCACACCGGTGCTGCGCGGCGTCTCGCTCGCCGTGAAACCGCGAACGGTCACGACGCTGATGGGCGCGAACGCCTGCGGCAAGACAACCCTCCTGCTGCTGATGACAAAGCACCTGCGACCGGACGCCGGACGCATACTGCTTGACGGGCGGGACATCGCGGGGATACAATTAAAGGACTTCGCACGGCGCGCCGCCGTCGTACACCAGAGCAGCGCCGCGCCGGACGACCTGCCCGTGCGCGCGCTCGTAGCGTACGGCCGGGCCCCGCACGCCGTCCCGCTGCGGGGCCGGACCCAGGCGGACGAGGCGCGGATCGACTGGGCGATGGAGGCCACCGGGGTTGCGGACATCGCCGGTCAGGCGCTGGGCACGCTCTCGGGCGGACAGCGCCAGCGCGCCTTCCTCGCGATGGCGCTCGCTCAGGACACCAAGCTTTTGTTTTTGGACGAACCGACGACGTTTCTCGACGTGCGCCACCAGGTAGAGACGCTGCGGCTCGTGCGGCGGCTGGGCGCGGCGCATGGCCTCACAATCGTCATGGTGCTGCATGACATCAATCAGGCGCTCATGTACTCGGACGAAGTGATCGGTCTGAAGGACGGGCGCGTGCTCGCCCAAGGCTCGCCCACCGCCGTCATCGATCGGGACGTCATCTTCGCGCTCTACGGCATTCATCTGGAGGTACGCACGCAGGAGGGCCGGATGTGGGTCCTGCCCGTGTGAGAAGGGACGAATATGAAAACGATCATCAAACCGCTGTGCATCCTGCTCGGATGTCTCTCCCTCGGCCTTGGCGCGCTCGGCGTGGTGCTGCCCGTGCTGCCAACGACGCCCTTTTTGCTGCTGACGGCCTTTTGTTTCGCGCGCGGCTCGACCCGGTTTCACAACTGGTTTCTCGGCACCAACCTTTACCGACGTCACCTTGAGACCTTCATCAAGGACAAGACCATGCCGATGCGCACAAAACTCGCCATCTGCCTCCCTGTCACCGCCATGCTGCTCCTCGCCATTTGGCTGGCCCCCATCTGGCACGCCCGCGTCCTCATCGCCGTCGTTTTGCTGGGCAAATGGTACTATTTTCTCTTCCGCATCCGTACGGTTCCTACCCCGAAAAATCAAAATTCCCGTGGAGGTACCGATGTTTGACCGACGCCTGATGCGGTTTGCCGAGAGGGCGAACCGGTATGTGTTTCTCAATGTTTTGTTACAATGGGCCGGGCTGCTGTTGGGGGCGGTGGTGGTGTTTTCCCTCGCCGCGTGCCTGGGTCGGGCGCCGGCGGCTGGAATGTGGAGTCCGCTGGCCGCCGCCGCCGGGGCGGCAGGGCTGCGGGCCTTGTGCGGCCTCGGGGCCGCCCGGGCCTCGTTTTTGGCGTCCGCCGGCGTGAAGCGGCGACTGCGGCAGGCGCTCTACGACAAACTGCTCGCATTTGGCCCGTCGTACGCCGAGACCTTCTTCACCGCCGAACTCCTGCAAACGGCGACGGAAGGGGTGGACCAGCTTGAGGCCTACTTTGGCAAATATCTCCCGCAGTTCTTCTTCAGCCTGCTAGCGCCGCCAACGCTGTTTTGTCTCCTCGCTCCGATCAGCCTCTCTGTGGCAGGGATCTTGCTCGCCTGCACCCCGCTGATCCCGCTGATCATCGCGCTGATCCGGCAGATGGCCAAGAAGATGCTGGGACGGCACTGGAAATCCTATGTGACGCTGGGCGACGCCTTTCTCGAAAACCTCCAGGGCATGACGGCACTGAAAGTCTACGGCGCGGACGGCGCGCGGCAGGCGCGGATGCGAGTGGAGGCGGAGACCTTTCGCCGCTCCACGATGCGGGTGCTCCAGATGCAGCTGGGCTCGATCGCCGTCATGGATCTCATCGCCTACGGCGGCGCGGCGCTCGGCGTGCTGCTCGCGGTGCTCGGCTGCGCCAACCGCACCCTCGACCTGCCGGGGGCGCTGACCGTGATCCTCCTGTCCGCCGAGTTCTTTTTGCCGCTGCGGCTGCTTGGCTCCTACTTTCACGTCGCGATGAACGGTTTGTCGGCCTCCGGCCGGATGTTCCAGATCTTGGACACCCCGCTGCCGGCGAATGGGACTGAGGCGCCGCCGCCGGGACCCCTGACGGTCTCACTGCGGGACGTATCCTTCTCCTACGACCCGGCGCGCGCGGCGCTCTCCGGCGTGACGCTCACGCTGGCCCCCGGGCGCCTCATCTCCCTCGTCGGTCCCTCCGGCAGCGGCAAGAGCACGGTGGCCGCGCTGCTCGCCGGGCGGCGGCGGGGCTACACGGGGCAGATCGGCGTCGGCGGGATCGAACTGCGCACGCTGGCCCGCGAGAGCCTGTCGCGCCGCGTCACCCTCGTGACGCACGAGGACTTCGTGTTCGCGGGCACCGTGGCGGACAACCTGCGCCTGGCCCGGCCGGACGCCTCCGACGAGGCGCTCACGGCGGCGTTGCGGCAGGCGCGAATATGGGATTTTTTAAAAAATAAGGGAGGCCTCTCGATGACCCTGGCGGCGCGCGGTACGAATCTCTCGGGCGGGCAGCGACAGCGGCTGTGCCTCGCGCGAGCGCTGCTGCGGGACAGCGACGTGTATCTCTTCGACGAGGCTGCTTCGAGCATCGACGCGGAAAGCGAAGCGTCCGTCATGGCGGTCGTGCGCGCGCTGGCGCGGACAAAGGCCGTCCTGCTGATCTCCCACCGGCTCGCAAACGTCGTCGCGTCGGACCAAATCTACCTGCTCGAGAGCGGAACCGTCGCCGAGTCGGGGACGCACGCGGCGCTTCTCGCGCGCGGCGGCGCTTACGCGCGCCTCTGGACGCGGCAGGCGGAACTGGAACAGTACGCGAAGGGGGGCGCCGCCCTGTGAAGATCATGCGCCGGCTCCTCCGACTGGTCGGACCTCTGACCGGATATATGCTGTTGGCCGTTGTGCTCGGCGCGCTGGGTCACGCCTGCGCCATCTTCATCCCGGTGCTCGGCGGGCACGCCCTGCTGCGCGCCGCCGCGCCGGCGGGGCTGCTCGCGGCGCTCCTCATTCTGGCCGCGGGCCGCGGGGTCTGCCGCTATGGCGAACAGCTCTTAAACCACTATATCGCGTTCAAACTGCTGGCCGTCCTCCGGGATCGGGTCTTCGCGGCGTTGCGCCGGCTCTGCCCGGCCAAACTGGAGACCCGGGGGCGCGGGGATCTGATCGCGCTGCTCACCGGCGACATCGAATTGCTGGAGGTGTTTTATGCCCACACGATCTCGCCCGTGGCCATCGCTGTCCTTGCGTCGCTGGGGATGGCGCTGTTTGTCGGATCTTTCCACCCGGTGCTCGGGTTGATCGCCGCCGCCGGCTACTTGACCGTGGGTGCACTCCTACCAGTGTTGACCGCTCGGGCGGCCCGGGCTGAGGCCGAACCGCTGCGGGACCAGGCCGGTGAATTTTCCAATTTTTACCTAGACAGTCTGCGCGGGCTGGCCGACCTCATGCAGCTTGGCCAGGGCTGCCGGCGGCAGGCGGAGATGGGCCGCATGACCGAAGAGATGGAGGCCGTCCAGGGTGCGCTCAGGCACCGCGAGAGCCGGACCGGGGCGCTCTCCGGCTTCGCCGTGACCGTCTTCTCCCTGTTCACGTTGTTCGCGGCCCGGCTGCTCGGGCCCGCGGCCGGGGTGGACGCCGCCGACGCCCTGCTTGCGACGCTCGCCGTGTTCTCTTCCTTCGGCCCCGTGCTGGCGCTGTCGAATCTCTCGGGCGCTCTGCCCGGCACCCTCGCGGCGGGCCGGCGCGTGCTGGCCCTGCTGGACGAGACGCCGGAGACGCCGGAGGTCCTGACGGGACCCACGCCGTCCTTCACGGGCGCGGAGAGCCGGGCCCTCTCCTTCTCTTACGACGCGCACGAGGTGCTGCGCGGGCTGTCGGTGCAGATCCAGCAGGGGACCGTCACAGGGATCGTGGGCCGGAGCGGGTCCGGGAAATCGACCTTTTTGAAGCTGCTCATGCGTTTCTGGCGCGCACCGGCGGGCACTCTCTTTTTGTCGGGCACCGCGCTTGACCGCATCCCAACGGCACATCTGCGGACGCTGGAGGGCTATGTGACCCAGGAGACCGATCTGTTTCACGACACAATCGAGGCCAACATCAAGTTGGGCCGGCCAGACGCCACGCGGGCGGAGGTGACGGCGGCGGCGCGCAAGGCGTCAGTGCACGACTTCATTGTCTCTCTGCCAAACGGGTACGACACACAGGTGGGGGAACTCGGCGGCACGCTTTCGGGCGGCGAGCGCCAGCGCATCGGGCTGGCCCGCGCCTTTTTGCACAACGCGCCGCTCTTGCTGCTTGACGAACCGACAAGCAACCTGGACAGCCTGAACGAGGGCGTCATCCTAAGAGCCCTGCGGGCGGAGTCCGCCGGTCGCACCGTCGTCCTCGTCTCGCACCGCCGCTCCACGATGGGCATTGCGGACACCGTCTATACCGTGGACGGCGGTACGATGCGCGACGCGTGATAAATATCCGGAGGGCCAGGGCGCATTTGATGCGCTCCGGCCCTCCGGTGTTCGTTCTTCTTTCTCTTCTTGCCGTCTCGTTCGGTACGACAAGCCGGCTCAAGACAAATCGAAGTCACTCGTGAGTTCTGTCTCTTTGCCGCTGATCGAGCTCCAGATGTTCTTCACCAGTGTCCCCAGTTGGCTGCGAAACGCCACGGCAAGCAGGACGACGATTGCCACAAGGATGATCACCGCGATGATCTCGGCGCCCCCGCGCTCTTCATGGATGAAGTTTTTGGTCTTTTGGAGCAGGGCGTCCTTCGTCCACTTCGCCCTCACCAAGACACCGTTTAAGAGGTTGTTCATGTTCCATGTCTCCTCCTTCTACAAATAGATGTGTCTCCAGAGGACCTCCCACGACGCCCCGTATGCGCCTATACTTTTGCGAGGTCCCCTGTATCAATTAAATGGCGGACCATTTAACCCCCGTCAAACGCACCAGAGACACCCAATGCACAAAAATACTACCAATTACCTACCCTTTTCCCCATTATTGCCCATTAAGACGGATAAATTATACAATAAAATTCGACGTCATGTCAATTGCCTGTTTTTGTCCTGTTTCTCGCTTTTCCCCATTTTTTGCACAAAAATGGCGCATTCCTGCGCCATTTTCCCCGTCAAGAGTGCAAATCGGAAGAGAACCAGCCCCAAAAAAATTTTTCCTCAGCCGCTTCGCCTTCCAATGTTGTGCATTTATTATAAAAATTTTCCACAAATTTGCAATATTCCCCGTCTATTGCGCTACACAGAGACGTGACACTCGAAGTGGTGAGCATCCAGAGGATATGGCCCCATTGCATTTTTTGACAATCCGATACTTAATCCGCATCTCCAGCACCTCAATTGTTTTCGCGCTCATTGATAAACGGGTGAACGCAGTTCACCTTCTATGTGTTGCGGGAACTGAAGGAACCCAGCCAACACCTCAATAATACACATAGGAGGCATCGGCGCTTGCCAAGTCCTCCACTGAAACCATAGCGGCTGCCGAGCCTTCTTTGACCTCGATGGTGGTTATGGGACAAAACGCAAAAGGAGCATTCCCAATCGCCTCCAAAGAAGCGGGAAGTCTGACGGATTCCAACGATTTATTGTTGGCAAACACCGCATCCCCCAACTCCTGCAGTGTCTCCGGTAATTCCACACGTTTTCTATGAAAATTTAGCACAATGTCAATCGTTCGGTTTTAGTCCCCCTTGTCTCTTTTCCTCCTTTTTTGCATAAAAACGGCGCATTTCTGCGCCATTTTCCTCAACAAGAGCACAAATCGGAAGAGAATCAGCATTTAAAATTTTTTCTCAGCCGCTAACGTTTCTGTAATTACACATTTATTGTAAATTATTTCCTTTTTATAATTCCTTATCAGCTGATATCCGCTCTGTCGAGGTAGAGGGCGCCGCGTTCGGCGATGAATTCTTTGCGGCCGGCCAGGTTGTCGCCGAGGAGCGTATCGAAATAGGCGGCCGTGCGGGCCGCGTCGTCTGGAAGCACCTGGATGAGCCGCCTTGTCTCCGGGTTCATCGTGGTCAGCCACATCATGTCCGGCTCGTTCTCGCCCAGCCCCTTCGAGCGCGCCACCACGGCGGACGCGCCGCCCAGCGCGCGCAGAACGTCGTCCTTTTCCCGGTCTGTGTAGGCAAACCAGGTCTTGTCCTTCGAACGGATCTCGTAGAGGGGACTCTCCGCAATGTAACACAGCCCCTCCTCGATGAGGGTCGGCGTCAGCCGATAGAGCATCGTCAGGATCAGTGTGCGGATCTGGTACCCGTCCACGTCGGCGTCGGTGCAGAGGATCACCTTGCTCCAGCGCAGCGCAGACAGATCAAAGGTGCTGAGCTCTCGGTGCCGAGCGGATACCTCCACCCCGCAGCCCAGCACCTTGATGAGGTCGGTGATGATGTCGTTTTTGAAGATCTTTCCGTACTCTGCCTTTAGACAGTTTAAAATCTTGCCCCGCACCGGGATGATCGCCTGAAACTCCGCGTCGCGCGCCAGCTTGCAGGCCCCCAGCGCGCTGTCCCCCTCTACGATGTAGATCTCCCGCCGCTCCACGTCCTTTGTGCGGCAGTCGACAAATTTTTGCACGCGCGAGGTGATGTCCACCCCGCCGGTCAACTTCTTTTTGATGCCGAGACGGGTCTTTTCCGCCGTCTCCCGGCTGCGCTTGTTGATCAGTACCTGCTCGACAATGCGGTCCGCCTCCGCCCGGTTTTCGATGCAATAGACCTCAAACTGCGCCTTCAAAAAGTCCGTCATGGCCTCTTGTACGAACTTGTTCGTGATGGCCTTCTTGGTCTGGTTCTCGTAGGATGTCGCCGTGGAAAAGTTGTTTGACACAAAGATCAGACAGTCGGCAATGTCGGCAAAGGTGATCTTCGCCTCGCCTTTTTGGTACTTCCCGCTCGCGCGGCAGCAGGCGTCCAGCGCCGACACCAATGCCGAGCGGGTCGCCTTGTCCGGGCTGCCGCCATGCTGGAGAAACGAGGAGTTGTGGTAGTGCTCAATGAGATTCACTCGGTTAGAGAAGCAGAAGGCTACCGAGAGCCGCACCTTGTACTCCGGCTTGTCGGCCCTGTCCCGCCCCCGCCGCTCGGCCTTCCACAGCCGCGGTTCCGTCAGCGCGTCCTCGCCCGCGAACTCACGGACATAGTCCATGATCCCTTCCGTGTAGCAGAAGTCGTAGGACTGTACGCCCGCTCCCGTCTCGTAACGCAATCGGAAGGTGACGCCGGCGTTTACGACGGCCTGGCGTTTTAAAATGTCGATGAAGAATTCGATCGGGATGTTGATGTCGGTGAATACGTCCCGGTCGGGCCGCCAGCGGATGCGAGATCCGGTCTTCCGCCGGGTCGTCGGCTCCTTCGAAAGCCCTCCGATGTTCTCGCCGCGCTCAAAGTGCAGGCGGTACTCGTGCCCGTCTCGGCACACCCAGACATCCATATATTCGGAGGCATACTGGGTGGCACAGGCGCCCAGCCCATTCAGCCCCAGGGAGAATTCGTAGTTTTCGTCCTCGTTGTTGTGATACTTGCCGCCGGCGTACAGCTCACAAAAGACAAGCTCCCAGTTGTAACGGTCCTCCGTCTGGTTGAAATCCACCGGGCAGCCGCGTCCGAAGTCCTCCACCTCGATGGACATGTCGGCAAACCGCGTGATCGCGATGAGACTCCCGTGCCCCTCGCGCGCCTCGTCGATGGCGTTCGAGAGGATCTCAAACACCGCGTGTTCACAGCCCTCAAGCCCGTCCGAACCAAAGATGACTCCCGGCCGGCGGCGCACGCGGTCGGCGCCTTTGAGG
Organism: Oscillospiraceae bacterium; assembly: GCA_031265355.1. Taxonomy (NCBI): domain Bacteria; kingdom Bacillati; phylum Bacillota; class Clostridia; order Eubacteriales; family Oscillospiraceae; species Oscillospiraceae bacterium. The sequence continues at coordinate 63,350 of JAISCT010000060.1, forward strand.
GCGGAGATACTCTCGTTTCCGTAATTGGCTCTGCTTCTCATATTCACAGAAGTTCCCCCACGCGGTAAGAGAGTGTCAGGAGACTGTCGGCAAAGTTGACGTTTTCTACCACGGCGCCCTCCAGGGCGAGGTGCAGGTCGGCGCCCGTGAAGTTCCAAAATCCCCGCACCGAGAGGCGAGCCAACCGCTCCGCCATCGCGGGGGCCGTCTCGCGCGGCAGCGTGAGCACGGCGATGTCCGGCCGCCGCCGCTCCACAAAGGCGTCTAGCCGTTCGATTGCCTGCACGGTGAACCCGCCCACCGAGGAGCCCGCCACATTCGGATTGTTGTCGAAGATCCCGATGAGGCGGATGCCCGCCCAGGAAAAGTCAAAGTTGTTGCACAGCGCGCGCCCCATGTTGCCCACGCCGATTAAAATGGCCGCGAGCCCCCGGCGCACCCCCAGAATGCCGCCGATCTCCCGCAGCAAAATCTCCACATTGTAGCCGTACCCCTGCTGGCCAAATCCGCCAAAGCAGTTGAGATCCTGCCGGATCTGCGAGGCGGTGAGTCCCAGCCGATCGGCCAGTTTTTGCGAGGAGATGCGGTGCACATCCTCCTGAAGCATCTCGTGCAAGTGGCGGTAATAGCGCGACAGCCGCCGCACCACCGCTTGGGACACATTGCCCCCGTTGGACAGTTTTGACATGCGCAATCCTCCTTCTTCGCCGGCCGCCGCGTCACCGGGACAGCGCGTCCACGGTCTTCATCACATAGTCGGCGAACTGCTCACAAGTGGCGCCGGTGTCCCGCCCGGTGACCGTGAGCGTCTTTTCTTCATATAGGCACCGATCGAGGGCGCGCGCCAGCAACCCCGCGGCGTCCGCCCGCCCGATGTGCTCCAACAACATCACCGCGGCCCGCAGCATAGAGGAGGGGTCGGCGTACTGCGCGCGCCCCTCGGCCACCATGCGGGGCGCCGATCCGTGAATCGCTTCGAACATCGCATAGCGCTTGCCGATGTTGGCGCTGCCCGCGGTGCCCACACCACCCTGGAATTCGGCGGCCTCGTCGGTGAGAATGTCCCCGTACAGATTTGGAAGTACCATTATTTGGAAATCTTGCCGTCGCTTGACATCGACAAGTTTGGCCGTCATGATATCGATGTACCAGTCGTCAAACCGGATCTCCGGATATTCCTGCGCGATGCGCGCAGCGATCCGCAAAAATTTCCCATCGGTCGTCTTGATGACGTTTGCCTTGGTCACCGCCGTCACACGCGTACGGCCGGTGCGGCGGGCCGTCTCGAAGGCCAGGCGCACGATGCGCTCGGTGCCGCCCGTCGTCGTCACGGTGAAATCGACGGCGAGGTCGTCGTCCACGTCGACGCCCAGGCTGCCTACCGCGTAGGCGCCCTCGGTGTTCTCGCGGAAAAACAGCCAATCGATCCCCGCGGCGGGCACTTTGACCGGGCGTACGTTGGCGAACAGATCCAGCTCCTTGCGCATGGCCACGTTGGCGCTCTCGATATTGGGCCACGGGTCGCCCGCGCGCGGGGTCGTCGTCGGCCCTTTGAGGATGACGTGACACCGCTTCAGCGCGGCCAGCACATCGTCGGGGATAGCCTTCCCGCAGGCGGCGCGGTTCTCGATGGTCAGCCCTTCGATGTCCTCAAAGCGCACGCGCCCGACAGCCGTCTCGCTCCGCAGCAAGTAGGTGAGTACGCGCCGCGCCGCGGCCGTGATAGCGGGCCCGATGCCGTCGCCGCCGCACACGCCGATCACCAGTTCCGGCAGCGCGCCGTAATCCACAAAATCGCCTGCAGCGGCCATGGCCTCAATCCGCCGGCGCTGCCGCCGGATCACTTCCTCAAACCGCGCGACGGCGTGCCCCCAATTGTTCTCCACAAAGCGCCCCCCTATCCCCAGTGTTGTCCTCCGCCTGTGCCGATATATACCCTTTTGTCAAGATACTCTGTTATTATAATGCGAAACAGGCGCCATTGTCAAATCTATCTCACATGTCGCGTTTTGTTTGCTCCGACCGGCCGCGTGTAGCCCAATTTTTTCCATTTCCCCGTCTTTTCGCCGGTTTGACGGCAAGGGGAGACAAAAGGGCCAGTCGTCCGTGACCCCGTCGGCCCGTTTGTTTTGACCGTCGCCCCGAAACAGGCTATTCTGCTGTGCTCCTGTCTCGATACTCTATTCTGTGCCCGTTGCGGTTGGCAGTCAGCTTGCCTGTGTCTGTCATCCGCTTTAAGATGTTGTAGCTCTGCGTTGCTCCAAGCCCAAGGTCTTGCCCCAACGACTTTGCCGTTGCGTATCCATCGCGCTTAATCAGCGCCATAACGGTTCGCTCTTGCTCACTTGGCGGCGCGTTTACGGCTTCATATCGCGTGTTTGGCAAGACGAGCATAAAGCTGGTGTCAGTGACGTTAATTTCAGGTTTCCTTTTACAGTCGGCATAGTCACCCATAATACGGACAATACCTGTACCATAAGCTTCAACCAATTCCAGTCGATAGAAAATGTTAGCAAGCCCTTCGTTACGCGTATGTGACACGCCGGACAGTATCGCGTCAAGCGAGATGCCGGGCGCGAGGCCACCAACGGACAAAAACTCCATGCGGTCATCATACACGTTGACAAATGAGCTCGCCGACAGCGCATATTCGCGATGAACAAGCATATTCAGCACAGCCTCACGGATGGCGTCAATCGGATAATCCCGCCGCTCAACGCGCCTTACCATGCCGATTTTTGCCTGCACAAGGTTGAAATAGTCAACGTATTCGATAACGTCGTACAACTGCTGTATCAGCGAACCACCAAACTCTTTACGGCTTTTGAATATGGATTTGCTTGTCCCCTCGAATACAGCAACTTTCACCGTGTGCTGACATTGTTCAGAAAGAAGCAAGCCGAGATTCGTGTATATGCCATTTTCGCCGATAATGCCAAGACTTTGTTGTTGCGGCAGCTCAAAGGCAAATTTCTTATCAGAGAATTCCTCTGCTGTCCGAGTAAAGGTAAGCTCCTGAATAAGAGAACGAGCGGTAAGGTAACGTTCACCGTCCGCGTCCCTGATCATCCGCCGAATATGTTCATCGGTGGCGGGGACAGTCGCACTTCCCACACGCACGAATACGCCGGAGGGCTTCAACCCGCGTTCAGCGAGATAATAGGGTGCATAAACTCCGCGTTCAATCGTGACCACAACGACATTTTTGCCGTCATACCCGGCAATATCAACTTGCATAAAGTGCGTGATATCAGGCTTGACAGAGTTGCGAATGCTGTCACCGACCTGTCGGGCCGTAAAGTCAGGGTCGTCCAAACCTACAATCGCACTGTCATTGTCTATACCGACATATATTTTGCCGCCGCCTGTGTTGGCAAAAGCGACAGCCGTGCGTTTAATCTCGTCCGTGAACTGTGATTTCAGTTCACAAGTGACACTTTCTGCAAATTTCATAACCGGCCTCCACCATTAAGTCTTTACCATTATAACACCAAAATTTCGGTGTGTCAAACGAACTTTTAATAATTTTCAGTTTCATTCTGTGAAAGTTTCGAAATCAGAAGGACAGTTAGAAAACGGAGATGGTCAGAGGAAAAATTTCAGAGGAAATTCAGAAAGCTCTTGACAAACGTGGATTACAAGTATAGTATTGACATAAGAGCATTTTTTCGGACGAGCGGACGACCACTTCACGGCGGCAATCCCTGCACAGTGTTGGTGATTCTACACCTCGTATGATCTTCGCTTGCCGCAAATGTTCTTCGGTCTGCAACACGCCGTGTAAGCGGCCGTGTTTACGTCGGACACAGCAGTGTAAGTTGTCGATTTTACTCGACGTTACAGGTTTTCGAATGAGAGAAGGAGAAGATCTTATGAACTCGCAAATTTCAGACGCCGAGCTTGAGGTGATGAAATTTCTTTGGGCATGCGAAACGGCGACCAGTCCGCAAATCGTTACATCTTTATTGAATAGAACAAAATGGAAACCGAAAACGATCCATACGCTGATATCACGACTGGTCACTAAGGGTGCGATCTTCGCAGACAAATCGAATCCAAAAATGTTTCTTTATCGAGCAGCTGTCAGTCAAGCGCAGTATCGTTTGACTGAAAATCAATCCTTTTTGAGCCGAGTATACGACGGCTCCATGAAAATGATGCTCACGGCATTTATTAAAGAGCAAATTCTTACTGACGAAGAACGAGCGGACCTAAGAGCTTTGATTGAAAGAGATGATAAATCGTGAATGCAGTCTTCGAATCCGTTTTCATCTCGTCACTATATGGTGGGATTGTCGGTGTTATTCTCCTTTTCTTCAAACGCTTGCTTTCTTGTAAGATCAGCGCATGGTGGCAGCTTGCACTTTGGGCGGTTTTGATGGTTAAACTACTGATTCCCTCTGGCCCTTCAAGCGAGTTAAGCCTTTTTAATCTATTGCCAAGGAATGTCTCTGAAGCAACGGATGCACATTCACCCGAAGATCCGATTTTTTCAAAAGACATCGTTTTCGATCTTATATCGCCTGACGACAAACTGGCAAGAGCAGCTGCAAATGAAAAAGCGATCTCCGCATCTGACATTCCTTCCCTTTCATCGCAGTTACCATCCAAGACTTCAATTGCTCCATTTGCGATTCTTTCTTATATGTGGTTAAGCGGTGTCTGTATATTGTTGGTTTGGTTCCTGTTTTGTTCTTTGTTTCTTTGGCGAAAAATCAACATGTCAAGTCTATCCGTAAATAGCCGCATCATGGATATATATCAACAGTGCACTGATGTTATGGGGCTCCGACACATACCTCGTGTCATTTTACAAGAGGCCGTCAAAACACCTTCGTTATTTGCTTTACCGAGTCCTATAATCCTTCTGAATGGGCGCATAAACGATATGGATGACGTGTCGATAGGCTACATCTTATTGCATGAGCTTTCTCATTATAAGCGCCGTGACTTTATATTCAATATATTGCTTGTCATTATGCAGTCTATGCATTGGTTCAACCCGATTATTTGGTACTGTTTTGCAAGAATCCGAGAAGATATAGAACAGGCAAATGATGAAGCAGTTCTGCGATATATCCCATCTGCGGAGCATATGCGTTACGCTGGAGCGTTAGTGTCTGTTCTTGAAAAAGTATCACCTCTGCCATTACCCCTTTTAAGTGCGGCAAGAAACAAGAAAAATCTTGAGAGGAGAATCAACATGATCAAGTTGAATGGAGCTCATGCCCAAAAAAAATGGATTATCTCTGCCTTATGTATTGTTTTGATTCTTGCATTGAGTACGTTATTGCTGACCAGCGCTATAGCTGAGGCGGAAAATAATACGGTCAATTTAGATGGAGCGCTAGTTGCTGATACATTGGCAGATACAGGTGTTCTTATTGATATTGGCGGCGATGCAAATGAAGATGATACTGCTCCTCAACCAGAAGAACACAAGGACTCTACACAAGAGGAAAACGAATATCTATGGCCTGTAATGACGGACTATCAGAATGTTATTGATGATGGATTTGGTCTAGCAGGAGAAAACCTCAGAAATTTTGCAATATACGATGATAAAGGGGTGTTTCAGGGTTATAATGCAGAGGTGTTTCCAAGTGGTTATCCTGACCGCAACGATGAGCTTTTTAAAGATCTGCAAGATGATGCGTATTTTCAAATATTCCCCAACGATGGCAGCCGTGATGGCGCCGCTCGTTTCCAATATTTCCACAACGGGGTAGATATCCACGCACCAATAGGAGCGCCAATCGTAGCTGTGGACGCGGGTGTTGTTGTTGAAATAAACGAAAACAATAGCGATTATGGTTTTATACGATTGGATCACGGAGATGGATGGTGTACTGAATATTCAAATATTTGTTATGCAAAAGGAATGACAACTGGCAATACCATAAACAAAGGTGAAATCATCGGATATTTTCTCGGTTATGAACTTGAAACTCTAAAGGTAGACAGAGAATTTCACTTCAGCACAAGTCGATATGGCGAGTATATAAATCCAATGACTAAATTAAAAATATGCCGATTGCTAGGGACAACTGCTAACGGAACAAATGTAACATTTTCATTTGAAGTTGAGCCCACAACCGGAAATGTCACGGAAATATATGATGTTAGGGTACTGGATACGGGTGAAGAGATAAAAGATCCAGATTTGCTCTTTGAAATTTTTGAATATAATAATCTCTTTGCTTCCTCTTACTTGGAATGGGTAGCTACACAATTTGTCCACCCAGATTCTCGGAAAATTCCAGAAAATTACTCCACGTAGCTGTAGGAGACAACGGCGAGCACAAGCAGATCTTGGAGCTGCAGTAGGCGGGACAGAGAACAGCGAGGTAGTCAACTAGCTGATATGATAGAACGGGACTTGGAGCCAGGAGAAGGGCGCGACAGTAAGTTCTTCACAAGGCCCTCATAGACACGTTTGGCGTTGCGGTGGTGGTCCAATGGTACTGGGTACACAAAAAGTAGAATGTCCTGGTCCTGGCGTACCTGCCAAAATCAGAACAGAGCAATGTGTCGTTGGTACTCTTCCATGGCCTCTATCCGAAGGCGGCAGCCATCCTGCTGGAAGGATTGGAGGAAACACTGACCGTCCATCAGTTGAAAGTTCCGGACCTGCTGAGGAAGACGCTTTGTAACACCAACGTCTTGGAATCTGCGAACTCCTCTTGCCAGGGCGTCCTGCGTTGAGTAAGCAATTTCAGAGACAGAGAGATGGCACTTCGCCACGCAGCAGCCGGATTCTTGCAAGCCGAACAAGGCTTCCGACGGATAAGCAGGCTATAAGAAAACTGGGGTTCTTGGAAGCCAAATTGTCCACCTTTGCAATACCTGCCCACGTTCTTATATCGCAAAGGCACAAAACCATCAAAACAGACGCGAACAGCGATATTTCGATCCAGAATTGTCAAGCGGATTTTCCTCAAATAAGAAGTCTGCTTAAAGCAGACTTCTTATTTGAAATGATGAGCTCCAAGTGTCGTAAGAAAATCGAATTCGAAAAAAAGCTCCGACATTGCTCGAGATTACATGTACAGATTGATAACATCATCATCCTTCGACATTGCTCCCAAAGGCTCCCGAACTGAAACCGAAGTTTGGGAGCCTTTGGAAGCAAATCCATATTATTATAGAGATCCCAAGGCGACTCTACCTTACTGGCAATCAGACAATGAGAATCGCAAAATCATTGCTGACATGACATGTATCGCGTCTCTCAATATTCAACTTCCAAATAAGGTCTGAGACTCGTAGTGGTGTGATCAGAAGAATAAAAAGTATTTCTAGCCCCGGCATTCGAAGCGTGCTTTAACATGAAACCATGGTTGGTACTTGAACTTTGATACCAACCCTTGACTGTGTTAAAAAGGGCTGAATTGTTATACGATGCGTAGTCAAGCCAAGCGTTGTTGAAACCTGGACTTCCAGAAGAGATTGATGAGGATGGCACTGATGGTTGATTCGAAAATGTGATAGTAGAACTACTCCAAGTACTTGGGACTTTGTACAACTGTAGCGTTGGAGCGTATTGGCTTCCAGAGACCACATATATGGAAAATCTTACCTCTTGAAGATTGGATGCGGTGACCAAGCCTGAACTAAGTCCCGGCAAAACGAGGGCTTTCCAATACGCACGATGTTCCACTACTGCAGAGCCCGCCGGTGATGCCCCCCAGCCTGCCGCAAGCCAGGTGTCTGTGTGAGAGTGAGCCGTGGATTGGTTGCTATAAACAAAGTTATCAGAATGGTTCGCCGCATTTGTCCCAGAAGATATCCAAGGGTCAATCACAACCGGCCATACACGCTCCGGTGCGTTTAACCAAGCCATATTTGGCGTGAAAGTAATAATACACTGGTTGTCGTTCTGCTCTACAGTGATGTCAAAGTCAAAGGACACTTCAGTCACAGCGTCATACATATTAGGGGAACCAATTACAATAATAGTTTCTCCAGTTTCATCCAGCAAAAGAACACTGTTGTTTTCCTGCAAAACTGCATTTAATCCCGCTGTATCCATGACCATGCTGTATGATATAAAGTCACCGCGATAGTCTAGCTCAATTTCTTCTTTGAGCTGTCCAGGCGATACCCAATAACGCAATGTTGTACCGTCTCCTAGCGCTTCCGGATATTCAACTACTGAACTCAATTCCGTGATATTAAAAATACTCAACCGATTGACTTCATTGATTTGCGCGTTCACGTTGTCAACCTGTGATTGCATATCTGACGACCAATCCGATACTTCTAGGTTTTCTTGTGTAGCTCTTTTCAGTTCCAATACAGATTCTATGGCGGCTTGTCTTTCCTCGGATGTCACTTGATTTTTTCCAGTCGATGATTCAGCACTCGATTTTACTTGCGCCTGTACTGACTCTACAAGGTTATCAATCGTCCAACTTACAACATATTGCTCAGTATCGATTCGCACCAATCCATCACTTTGAGCAGATACCGTATCCGCCGCCAAGAAAATGTTTTCATCGGGAGGCACAATCCAGTTGCCCTCTTGTGCAAGAGGATAATCGGCGTCTACCCATTGCCCTTCATCCGATTCCATATGCACGGCATGGGGATAGGCAATAGCCACATAGCTACCTTCGTCGCTGATGAAATGTTTTTCGGCTACATCCCTTCTTTCGACAACCTCATCCAAAATCACCGACCTCAAAACAGGCTGAGGATTGGTGTTTTCAAGATTGACAAAGTCGGCAGCGAAAGAAAAAGCAGAAGTTGCAATCATCAAAAATGATAAGCACAGAAGCAACGCGATGTTCTTGCTCCGGTTGTTGAGGATTTTCTTCAGCAGATGTTTCATTTCAAATATTTCCTTTCAAAATATATTTTTTAATGTGAAGTCTCCATGATGAAACGCTGAGATTGCTTAGGATTCGCAAGTGCAAAACATTCCCAAAGGCATCCAGGATAGGTTTGCGCCTAGTTTTTGCTGAGATAGCCCGCCGATGTCCCTGTCATGCGTTAGGCACACCTTTTTGTACACATAAGCACCCTCCTACAATAGTAATTTTCGTAGTGTTCGATTTACGCAGGTTGTTCCGCCGTCTTACAGTGAGTTCGCGTGTACCCCAGGAGACGGAAACGCCAAGCTGTTGGCCATGTCAGCCGTCACCGAACTTACCTCCGCCGGAAAGGTTCTGATGACAATCAAGGCCGAGATGATCTGCCTGGCAAAACTGTTACCAGAATATGACGCCGTATTGGCCATGTACGGCATCGCGAGATTACGGGAGCGCAGCTCATGGCAGAGCTTAGTGATGTGTGGCGTTTTTACAATTGCCGTCCCATTGTCGCCTCCTTCACTATATTTTTGGAAGTTGCTTGTTCAATTGGCCATAGACTTAGCCGCTGCTTCTGTCCGCCCGACTGATGAATCGGAACATTGAGACTACAGTTGTAAAAATCTATCGCAAGGCAGGACTATGCTTGTAATCCACGAGTTCTTAATAAGATTACATCAGTAATCTTATTTTGTCAAGAGTTATTTCAGATGTTTTGAAATAACTTCAATTTTTCCTGAATATTCCGTCATTTTTTCTTGGTATTTTATGTAAAATTCACTAAGATTTTGTATATTTAGATTTTGCATTCATTTTATCACCCTATTTTTACAGCGCTAAAGACATCCTCACTTGACAGAGCCCAAATCCCAAAAGTATTTTTGTCTCCTGCAAATATTAACCATCGTCATCCTACACTTTTTATGACGATAGGAGCCCACTTCCCAAAACGCTTGACGCTGCATCCGGCAGGCATGATTAGCATCTTTCATCTGTCCATTGAATTCCTGTGTTGGGCGTCGTATAATGGGGAAGGTGCAATACAGTGCTGGGGGCGTCGTCTCCGGCCGGAGAAAAGGGGAAGCGGAATACATGGTGGGAACATTGGCCAATGCGGCTACGGTGCTCGTGGGCGGTCTTGTCGGGCTGCTTTTCCGCGGGCGGCTGCCCGAGACCGTCGCGAAAAGCTTGGAGAAAGCCCTGGGGCTCTGCGTCTGCATCATCGGCATCTCCGGCGCTCTGCAGGGGGACGCCATGCTGCTCGTCGTCTCCCTCGCGCTGGGCACCCTCGCCGGGGAGGCTCTCGGCATCGACAAGAGGCTGAACCGACTGGGGGAGACCCTTCAGAAGCTGCTCACAAAAGACGGCGGCGACGGTGTCGCACGGGGTTTCGTCGACGCGACCCTCCTGTTTTGTGTCGGGACCATGTCCATCGTGGGCTCCTTCGAGAGCGGCCTGCGGGGCGACCATAGCATCATCTTCACCAAAGCGGTGCTGGACGGGATCTCCTCCGTCGTGCTGGCCTCCACGCTGGGGGCGGGCGTGCTGCTCTCCGCCGCCGTGATCCTCCTCTACCAGGGCGGCCTCGTGCTGTTCGCCGGCGCCCTGCAGGGCGTCCTCACCCCGGCACTCATCACACAGTTCTCCGCCGCGGGCAGCGTGATGATCCTGGGTATCGGCTGCAACATGGCCCTTGGCGCGCGCTGTCGCGTCGCCAACATGCTTCCCGGCCTGCTGGTCGCCGTCGGGTACTACTGCCTGTTTTTGATTTGATGTCAGTGTGAGACCCCGAAAAAGCGCCCCCTGTCTCGGAAGACAGGGGGCTTTTATCTCATGCGGCGTCCGTGTCCGGCGGCGCGGGGCGCGCCGGGCGGCGCTTGCTCAGTATCACGATGACGACCACGGCGGCGGCCAGCAGCCCCGCGAGCACCCCGGCGACGAGCGGCCACGGCCCGGCGTCCGTGTCCGGCGGTGCGGCAAGCGGGGCCGCGGCGTCCACCGCCGTCTCCGTCTCCGCGAGAGCCGCGAAAACCTCCGGATCAATGTCGAGAACGAGCGTGGATGAAACCGGATCGTTTGCGACGGCGCCCGTCTCGTCCGTGCGGACCCGCAGGATCTGCTCCAGCCGGATCTGACAGGGCTCGACCCCCTCGTAGCGCAGACCGATCCGGCAGAGCGTCCGATCCCCGCTGATGTCGTTGACGCCGTCCTTCACATAGAGGCCCACCAAGTGAGAGATCGAACCCGGCTCCGCCCCGTCACGGCCCCGGTGGTAGACACCGCCGAGGTCCTCGGCAAAGGTGATGTCCAGATTCTCCTCCGCCAGCGGCCGGATGAAGAGATCGGTTCGGTCACTGCTCACAAAGGCAAATTCGATCGCCGAACAGGGCTCATATGGGCCGACGGCGGACACCGTCAGTGTAAAGTCCGCGCCGGTTTCATTGACAACGGCATCCGAGATGACCGCCCGCAGGGCCTCGTTCTCCGCGGCTGCGGCCGCAAGTGCTGAGTGTTGAGTGCTGAGTGCTGAGTGCTCGCCCTGTGCGGCGGCGGCCGCACAGGGCGCCGGCGTACAGGCCAGCCAGACCGCCCAGAGCGCCAGCGCGGCACACATACATCGGTTTCGCTTCACATCATTCACCCGCCTATCGTTTCCACAGCCATACAGGGTTCAAGTGTCAAAAGCCGCGGCAGGCGGCGCGGACACCCGCGCCGCCTGTCAACGGCCGCTTTTATCAGTTGCTATCCGTTTACTGACAACTGTTTGTTACGCGAACGCGGCCTGCTGGACCGCGTTCACCAGCGTCATGACGTCGGTGATGTTGACCACTCCGTCGCTGTTCACATCGGCGGCGGAGGCCGTGTTCCAGTTGGGGTCTGTGTACACCGCGCCGTAGTAGTACAGGGCCAGTGAGAGGTCGGCGGCGTCCACATGTCCGTCACGGTTCACGTCCAGCGGATTGCCGGCCGCGTAGTTGAGCGGCGCCAAGACCGTGTCGCGCAGCGTGCGCAGCTCGACGGCGGCGCCGCGGGCATAGGCGCGCAGAGACCGCAGCGAAAGGGCCGCGGCGTCTGGCGTCCGGCCGTCCCGCACGATGAGGCGGGCGGTCACGATGTCTTCGAAATCGTCGAAGCTGATGATGCCGGTGTTCGCCACGCCGAGCACGACGCTGATGAGGCCCTTCTCCTCATTGACAACCACGGAGGCGACCTCATAGCCGGTGGGGACAACGGCGGCGGATGCTTTGAATACGGCCGGGTCGTAGGCGAACACGGCCTCTACCGTGTTGACCCTGTCGGCCGCATAGATCAAGGCGGAGAGGCTGAAGTCGATCGGGCCGGGCATTGTCTGCGGCGCCGAGACGACGTTCAGCTTCGCCACGTTGCGGAAGGTGCCCGCCGGCTGCTGGTACTCATAGGCGCCGATGTCTGGCAGGTAGTCCCGCGCCGCGCCGCGCTGGTCGAGCGCCGGGGCCGCGTCGAGATCGCCCTTGTCGATGGCCGGCGAATCGGCCACGTCGAGCAGCGCAAAGTTGGGCGTCAGGCCGCCGTTCAGCGCCAGCTCCGTGGCGAGCCAGGCGGCATCGTTCTCGCCGGTGAATACGTTATGTCCGCTGTCGGGCGCGGCGCGGAAGATCTCCTGTGCCTCCCCCACAGCCGTGTTGCCGGAGAAGATGGCGTTGCGAACCGTGGCTTGCGAGGCGGCGCTGGTCGAGGTGTTCGCGTAACCGCCGCCCTGGCCGCCCGCCGTGTTGCCGACGAAGGTGACGTTGACGATCTCGCCGGCCGCCGCCGAGTTGACCGCGCCGCCATCATGCCCCGCCGCGTTGCCAACGAAGGTGGCGTTGCGGATCGTCAGCCTGCCGCCGCTGCCGCTGTCGAGCAGCACAGCGCCGCCGTCGCCGTTGGCCGCGGTGGCGCTGTTGCCAATAAAGGTAGCGTTTTCGATCGTGAGCGTCCCGATGAATACGCCGATCGCGCCGCCGCCGTAGCGCACGTCGCTCGTCAGGTTCCGAAAGACGGTGTTGCGGATCGTTACGTTGTTCGGGACTCGCACGCTGCCCTCACGGGTGTTCGCGAACCGCAGCGCCGTCTTCGGGCGATCCTCGGCGCCATTGATGCTGTAGCCCTGACCGTCGAGCGTCAGATCTTTCGACGAGTAAGTCGCCGAGGAAATCGCGTCGATGTCGTTGGCCAGTACGATGACGGCGCCCGCGGGCGCCTCCCGCAGCGCCGTGTCCAGCTCCTCGCCGGTCGTGACGACAATCGGATCCTCCGGGGCCGCCAGCACGACCATCGGCGCCGCGCTCACTAGCAGCGCGACCGCCAGCGCCAGCGCCAGCAATGTCCTCCACTGTTTTGCTGTTCTAACTTTTGGGGCACAGGAATTTTGCATGTTTCTTTCCTCCTTCAGTAGTTTGTTCCGTGTTAGTTAGTAATTTCTAACTAGCGGCATCATAACACAGATCGCAGAAAAATGCAATAGATTTTCAGAAATTTTTCGAGGCAGCGCCGAAAATTTTTGTCTGCCTGGAGCGCCGCCCGCATAAGATAGCGGAGAAGAACCGCCGCCGCAAGGCGGTGTGAGGAGGGATCCGTCATGCGGAAATGGAAGGTTTGGCTGTGTCTTTTCGGGCTGATGCTGGGCGTGGCCGGCACAACCCCCGGAGCGGCCGCCGCGCCGGGGACGCCCTCTGTGAGCGCGCCCGCCGCCCTTTTGATGGAAAAGGAAACCGGGCAGATTCTCTTTACCAAGGAACCTGACACGCCGCGCGCGCCGGCCAGCGTCACCAAGGTCATGACGCTGCTGCTCGCGATGGAGGCGCTGGAGCGGGGCGCGCTACGGCCGGATGAGTTTGTGACCGTCAGCCGGAGGGCGCAGAGCATGGGCGGGTCGCAGGTCTTCCTCGCCGAGGGGGAGCGGTACACGGTGGACGATCTACTCAAGTCCATCGTCATCGCCTCCGGCAATGACGCCGCCGTGGCGCTGGCCGAGCACATGGCCGGCTCCGAGGAAGTCTTTGTGGCGCGGATGAACGAGCGGGCGGCGCAACTCGGCATGACCGGCACGGTGTTTCTCGACTGCACAGGCCTCATGGGCGGCGGGCATGTCTCCACCGCGCGGGACATCGCCCTCATGTCGCGCGCGCTGCTGGCGCATCCGCAGATCCGATCCTATACGACTGTCTGGACGGACAGCCTCCGGGACGGCTCTTTTGTCCTCAACAACACGAACCGGCTCATCCGCACCTACCCCGGCGCGACGGGTCTGAAGACGGGCAGCACCTCTCTGGCGCGGTTCTGCCTGTCCGCAACGGCGGAACGAAACGGCATGGAACTCATCGCTGTCATTCTGGGTGCGGACACCTCGGAGCAGCGCTTCGGGGACGCATGCACCCTGCTGGACTTCGGCTTTGCCCACTACGCCCTGGCCGCCGCCTTCCCGGACGAGGTACTGCAGCCCATACCGGTGCTTCTCGGGCGGCAGTCCGAGGTACAGCCGCGCCTCCTGTCCGACACACGCGTGCTGGTGGAGAAGGCACAGCTGGACGCGTTGCGCCGGGACGTGGACCTGACGGCGGACGTGCGGGCGCCGGTACAGGCCGGCCAAAAGCTCGGCGTACTGCGCGTCTGCCTCGGAGATAGGACACTGACCACCGTCGACATTGTGGCCGCCGAGTCCGTCGCACGCCTCACCTGGCTTGACCTCGTCGCCCAAATGGGCCGCGTCGTGTACCGCTGAACCCCGCGGCGGCGGCGAACATGGTCATTATTTGCAATTTTGGCCGACATGCGGCGGCGCACGGAGCATTTCTCTCCTTGTGCGGCAGATTTTGTCTCATTTGGAGGACAATTTTTGTGTGCTTGCCGGACCAAAAACGAGGGGATTCTTTTAAGTTTTTCCTGCATTTTACGATATATATAGTGTACGGATACAAGAACACCACGCGGGCACGGGCCGGCGCGGCCGACAAAGGAGGCATGCTCTATGGCCATTTCTCCTCTGAGCAATCAGATCCGACTCACCGGTCTGTCCTCTGGACTGGACACGGACCAGCTGATCACAGATCTGACACGCATCCAACGGATGAAATACGACCGGATGTACCAATCTAAGACCCAAGCCGAGTGGAAACGCGACGCCTACACCGATGTCAACAACGCGCTGCGAAAATTCCGCGACGAATACGCCAGTTTTCTCTCGTCGAAAAACAATCTGTTGAGCGCCGGCGCCTACAAGAGTTACCAAGTCGACCTGGCAAGCAATCCGTACCTCAGCGTCACGACCACGACCAACGCCCGGGACGGCGCCTTTTCCGTGGAGGTCCTCCAACTGGCCCACGGCGACAGACTGACAAGCGCGTCGGCGGTGGCGGGCGGGAACGGCTTCTCGGCCGCCGCCGTGGCGAACACGGCCGTCGAATCGCTCACCTTCGAAAGCGGACAAGCGCTAAGCGGCGACATCACCTTCACCGTCAACGGCCGCGACTTTTCATTTCGTTCGACCGATTCCCTGAAGACGATCATGGACACCGTGAACGCCAGCGACGCCGGCGTCACGATGCGCTACTCGCAGATCACCGACACCTTCACGTTGGAGGCAAAGGGATCGAACGCCCTCACGGTGGCGGATGGGACCGGCGGCTTTTTGGCCGCTGTCGGCCTGGACGGCGGCGCCGGTTCCACACACGAGGCGGCCCAGAAGGCGCAGATCAAGATAAACGGCGTCTTTCTGGAGCGCGACAGCAACGAGTTTGAACTCGACGGAATCTCTCTCAAACTGACGGGCGTCACCGACAACGCGCTGAACTTCAGTGTGAAGCGCGACGTACAGGGCGTGGTCGACAAGATCAAGAGCTTTGCCGAGGCCTACAACACGCTGATGGACACGTTGTATGGAAAGCTGACCGAAAAGAAAAACTATGGCTACAAACCGCTCACCGCCGAACAGCGCGACGCGCTCAAGGAGTCCGAAGCAGCGCTGTGGGACGAGAAGGCCAAGAGCGGTCTGCTGCACAGCGACCAGTCGCTGCAGACTCTGGCTGACAGCCTGCGCACAGCCTTCACCTCGGCGGTCGGCGACCTCGGTGGACTCTCCACCATTGGGCTGTCCAGCTCCGGCTATCGTTACCAGCAGGCCTCCCATCTTGAGATCGACGAGGACAAGCTTCGCGACGCGCTGGAGACGGACGTCGACAAAGTGTACCAGCTCTTTGCCGCGCGCACAGAGAACGGCGGGCAGATCGACACAGCCGGGTCCGGCTTTATGGTGCGCGTCGTGGACGCCATCGACCGGTTCACCTCGGAGACGACGGAGGTCAGCCTCAAGTCGCTGAGCCGCACGATCTCCGACTGGGAGGACAAGATGACGGCCGAAGACACGCGTCTCTACAACTTACAGGAGAGTTACTACAAAAAATTCGCTGCCATGGAGGCCGCGCTCGCGCAAATGCAGAGCCAGTCGAACGCCTTGTCCGGCCTCTTTACCTCTGTCTAGTAACCTGCGCAACTTGCTATCTGTCCATGTGGAGGAATCACAATGGCGGCTTATGCCAACCAACAGACAAAAGCCAATCTTTATCGTCAACAACACGCCATGACGGCCGGCCCCGGCGAATTGACGCTCATGCTCTACGACGGCTGCCTCAAAAATATCAAGCGGATGCAGCTCCATCTCCGGGACCGCGACGTGGAGAAGGCCAACGAGGCCTCTCTCAAGGCCCAAGCCATTCTCAGCGAGCTGATGCGCACGCTGGACATGCAGTATGAAGTTTCGCAGGGTCTGTACCCACTGTACGAATACATGCTGCGCGAACTGGTCACGGCCAATGTGAAAAAAGACATCGGTCAGACGGATGTCGTCCTTGAACTGCTGGGAGATCTGCGCGACACCTGGCAGCAGGCCGTCCGCCTCAACCGGCAGCAAATGATGGGAACGGGAGGATCCATATGAAAATAGTCACTGCGATGACAAGTTTTAAGCCGCTCCTAGCCGAGAAACAGGAGCACCTGGAGGCCATTTTGGAGATTACGTTCCACCAGGCGGACGTACTGGAGCGCGACGACGTGGACGAACTGCTCCACAGCCTCGACGAACGCCAGGCCCACGTGGATGCGATCAACGCGCTTGAGGAGGCGATGCCCGACCGTACACTCTTGCTGCAGGATCACGAATTCGTGCAGATGGCGATCTCATGCAACCAGCTGCTGGAGCGCATCCAACGGCAGGACTGTCTCAACCAGCAAAAGGCGTCCGACCGGCTCGTCTTCTTGAAGCGTCAAACGCGCCGGGTGTCACAGGGCCGCCGCACCGCGCGGTATGACCCCGTTTCCACCGGCGCCGGCGCCACCTATTTTGACCACCGCCGCTGAGCGGCGTGTGACTGATATCGCTGCCGGCTGTCTGTTTCAGCCCCCTGTTCTCCGGCCTGTCCGGAGGCAGGGGGTTTTCGCGGCGGGCCGCACTTTGACAAACGCCCGCACATGCGGTATGATGAAGTATCTAATGTGGGTTGCACCTGCAACCCACAACCCAAATTCTTGTTTTTTGTTGCCGCTTCGCGGCAACAAGGTACCAACACACAGAACCGGGGTGACTCTATGCGCATTGTGTTCGGCGCGGACCACGCGGCGGCGGCGCTGAAGCGTGAGATCATAGACCACGTGGCGGCACAGGGCCACGAAGTGACGGACATCGGAGGCGAGGGCGACGACTACCCCGTCACCGCACAGGCGGCGGCGCGGGCGGTGACGGGTGGGCGTTTTGACCGCGGGGTGCTGTTTTGCGGCACGGGGCAGGGCATGATGCTGGCGGCCAACAAGGTGCGCGGCGTCCGTTGCGCCGTCTGTAGCGACCCCTACTCCGCCCTGATGGCACGCCGCCACAACGACGCCAACATGCTGGCGCTGGGTGCACGCGTGCTGGGCGCGGAACTCGCGAAGATGCTGGTGGATCTGTTTTTGTCCACCGATTTCGAGGGTGGACGGCACCAGCGGCGGGTGTCTCTGATCGAGGAGACCGAGCGCGGGCACGCGGAGGGCGACGCATGAGATGGTTTGAACGTTTTTGTCTCCGTTACGAGCGCTTCGGTCTGCGCAGGCTCACAACCGTCATCGCGCTGGGGCAGTGCCTCGTCGGGTTCATGATCCTCTTTTTGGGGCCCGCCGTGTCCGACCTGCTCATCTTTCACCCCGCCTCTTTCCTGGCGGGCGGGTGGTGGCGCCTTGTGACCTTCTTGTTTGTCCCTTACAGCGGAGGCGCCCTGACGATGCTGCTCTCGGCATACTTCCTGTTTTGGATCGGTCAGCATCTGGAGATGGAGTGGGGCGCCATGAAGCTGACGGTCTACTATTTTGCCGGCATTTTGATGGCGCTCGTATACAGCCTGCTGACAGGCGCGCCCGCCACGACATTTTTTCTCAACATGTCTCTCTTCTTCGCACTGGCCACCCTTCACCCAGACCAGTCCCTCCTCCTGTTCTTTATAATCCCGGTTCGGTTCAAGTACGTGGCGCTGGCGGAGGCGGCTGTCTTCATCCTCTGGCCGATGCTGCGCATCCCCTTTACGCTGGCCAATCTGCTGCCGCTCACCGCCATTGCGAACTATCTGCTGTTTTTTGCCCCCACCCTTTTCAAGTTGGTGCGCCGGCCCCTGCGGACGAGCCGCCGAACCGTGGCGTTTAAGTCCGAGGTGCGCCGCACCAAGGAGCGCCGGGGGTATATCCACAAATGCGCCGTCTGCGGTATCACCGACGCGGAGGCCCCCGATCGGGAATTTCGCTACTGCTCCCTCTGCGCCGGCTACAAATGTTACTGCTCCGAACACATCTTCAACCACGTCCACACGACGATACAGTGACCTTTTGACACATGAACCATCTATGTGAAAAGTCCCTCGACGGCGACGTTCGATCGCAAAGGGGCTCGCACATTTTTTAGATTTGTTCATTACTTGTTCACTGTCGATTATTATTTGCCGCCTTTTAAGTTGCCGTCGTGCATATCGCCGTATAGGTCAGCTTCCCGCCGATTCGCTCAGACTTCATAAGGTCAAGCTTACCAACCGTTTCCCCGAACGGTTTTATTGTCCATGGCGTTACGTCTGTTATAACCTCACGCCCAAGCGTTATATGCGGGCTATACTTGCGATTTTCGAGCATGAATCCCGCTTTACGCAGATTGTCGCTTAGGGCCTGTTGAATCGCTGACAACTGCGGCGTTGCCCTGCAGCCCGCCCACCACAAGTCGCCGCGAAAGTTCCCGATTCGTTCTATGGTCACGTCAAACGGCTCGAAGTTCACGGCGTTCATCGCCGACTTTGCGGCAACAAGCTGTTTTTTATCACACTCGCCGAGGAATGCCAGCGTCAGGTGCAAATTCTCCGGCAAGCTGAAATGGCCGCGCGGTGACTTGGCCTTAAGCTCATCGCGTAGCGCAAGCAAACCGCCTCTGGTATTGTCATTGAAGTTGATTGCCACGAAAAGCCGCATACTCATACCTCGTCTTTCTCCAGATACTCGCTTAGCTTCACTGTCGGTTTAGGCAAGTAAAAAGTCGCCATTTGGCGACTTTTTACTGAAATCTTGTGGTGAGTAGGGGTTCAAAATTTTGATTCCCTACATTCGGGCATTTCATCCACATGTGCGGTGATTTCAGACAGACGTCTTACCCAATCTTTTCCGCAAATCTGTGGAGCACAGCCGCGACTTGCGCCCTTGTCGCGTCGCCCCGCGGGTCGATGACAAGCTGCGTGCTGCTCACCCCGCCCAGGATCTCCAATTTGTAGAGCACCTGCACCGCCTCTTTGGCGTAGTCGGCAATGTGGTTTTCATCCGCAAAGAGAATATACTGCTCTGTGACGGGAAGATTGATTTCCGCCACATTCATGTAGCGCTGCAAAATAGCCGCCATCTGCTCGCGGGAGACGTTGTCGTCAGCCCCAAAGAGTTCGTCCCCGTAACCGTTCACAATGCCGTTTGACGACGCCCACACAACCGCATTGGCGTAATAGGCGCCGCTGGCCACATCTCGGAACGGACTGGCGGCTTCCCCCACGCTCGGTTCGCCGTGCAGACGGTATAATACCGTCACAAACATACCGCGCGTCATGGGAGTGTTGGGGCTGAACGCGGTCGCGCTCGTGCCGTTGAACAATTCGTTTTCGTAGGCATAGACTACGTCGCCGTAGAACCAGTCGCTCTTTTCTACGTCGTCAAACGGCACCTCGTCGAAAGCGCCGCCGTCATACACAAGCGTACCGCCAAACACCGTGGCTAGCACCTTTGTCTGATCAATGCGGAGTGGGTTGATTTTCAGAATGTCCTGGTCAATGACGATAAAATCGGCGTCTTTGCCCACCTTGATGGAACCAAACCGATCTTCGGCAAAGAGTTGGTAGGCCACATTGATTGAATAGGCCTCCACCGCCTGCTTCACGGAAATCCGCTCGGCAGGATTTAAGAGCCAAGCGGGGTCGTTGATGTCCGTGATGTCGTCCACCCCATAATACTCCGGATTGTTCAGATTTCGGGTAACCGAGGCCTCTATGGCCCAGAAGGGGTCGTTGACCGGCGACACGGGATAGTCCCCGGAGAATGTCACCACCACACCGCTATCGATCAGGCTTTTGACCGGATACTCTTTGTAGGCTCTGTCTTCGCCCAAAGCCACCTTGTCCACATACTCGTACCACTCCGGCTCCTTTAAATGCCAGAAGGGCTGGGTGGAACCGATAACGTGGAGCTGCCCCATCCTGGCCTTGTCGGCATCTTTCACCACCTGCAAATGGGTGATGGTGTTGCGCGCGTCCACGCTCGGATTTTGCTCCTGCGCGTACGCCATCGCGTCCAGGGTCTGCGTCGTGGCCTCGTCGCCTATGGCGTGGACGTGAATCTGACCGCCGTTTTTCATCAGGGTGTCAAAATAGCGCTTCAGGGACGCCAAGTCCCAAAGGGGCACGGAGACAAAATCGGACGCCAATCCGGCGGCCGGAGCATACGGCGCCCCCAAATACGCCGTCATACCCTCCACGACGCCGTCCTCGAAGAATTTGCCGGTGGTGACTGCTATCAAGTCGCTGTCCTTCGCGGCCTCCCGCGCGTCGAGAAACACTTTCAGGTCGTCCTCAAACTTGTTTCCGGGCGAGAAACGGGTGGCGAGGTTGGCGTGCATATGCCAGTCTCCGTCCTTTTCCATCTGGAGCATGTAGTCCACATAGTCCGGAGAGGGAAGGATCATATTGCCCTGGGTATACCCCCACTGAATCATGCTGTCTTGATAGGACGCAAGGCCTCTGCGCTGCTGTTCGGCACTGAACTGCTGAGACATGCCTATTAAGCTGGAGGCGTCCGTCAGCGTACCCCAGAGCGCGCCGTCCGGCCCCTTCTGCACCTTCCCCGTCGGGTGCGTCGTGTCCTTCGTGATTCCGTTCATTTCCAGCGCTTTGCTGTTGAGCCATCGGCTGTGGCCGTCGTTGGATGTAAGAATGACGGGTTTATCCGAACAAATCTCATCCAGCCATTCTTTTTTGGGTCCCCGGCCCTCGGCCTCTTCCCCGCCGATGCCCATCGTAAAACCGCCTCCCCAATAGGCGTCAAGCTCCGGATTGGCCTCAATGTAAGCGCGGATGTCCGCGAGGGTCTGCTCCTTCGTGATGGAGGTATAAAGATAGATGTTATACATCTCTGTCAGGGCCGTGCCCGGCGGATGCACGTGGCCGTCGCCCAGACCCGGAAGAACGACTTTCCCGCGCATGTCCCGTACCTGCGTGTCCTCTCCTATGTACGCCTGCACGCCTTCGTCACTGCCGACGTATAGGAACTTCCCATCCGCTCCGACCGCAAGGCTTTGCTGCGGCGCGACATCCCAATTTGTGCCCTCCACTGTATAGACGACGGCGTTTTTCAGCACCAAGACAGCCGTCTCCGCCGCCAGCGCGCCCGCGCCGCAAAAGGGCAGCACAAGTGCTGCGGCGAGGAGCAAAGAAATAAGGGGTTTCCGGTTGCGCTTCACGTAGTTTTTCATCCAATTCAAACCTCCAATTTTATTTTTTCGCGTGCAATCACGGGCGGTTCGCCGCCGCTTGTTTCCTGTAGCTGGTGGAAGAGACGCGGGCGACGAGACGGTTTTGGTCGTCGGTCACGTCGATGTCATAGAGACCTATCGAGCGGCCGTCGTGGCAGCGAACGGCGGTGGCCGTGAGACGCCCGCCCCTCGGAGCGGAGACGAAGTGGATCGTGCTGTTCAGTGTCACAGTGTCGAGGAGATCGTGGTTCGTCGCAACTGCAAAGGCAAAATCGGCCAGCGTAAAGACCAGGCCGCCCTGGATCCGTCCCATCGCGTTCATGTGGCGCGGCCTGACGGCCACGCTGCAGACCGTCCGCTCCTGCGTCACCTCGTCGATCGTGATGCCGTGCTCCGCGGCAAAGAGATCGCGCGCAAAGAGAGCGCGGATCTCATCCAGTGATTTCATCTGTCCTCTCCCTTCTCTGTCTGTTTATGGTTTGTTCTCGGCACATCCGACTTGTCTTCCCGCGCGTCGCCGCCCACCACGTCCAAAAAAGCCATCGTACTGCGGAGCAGTGCCGCAGGCCGCCGCACGTAGCTGTCATGCGTCTCGTCCGGCAGGATGCACAGTTCACTGCCGGGGATCGCCGCAGCCAACGCCCGCGTGTGCGCGGCCCGGACGATGTCCCGGCCGCCGGCCAACACCAGCGTGGGCGCGCGGATGGCGCCCAGCGCCGCCTGGGAGATGTGAGGCTGCGTCAACATGAGGCGGATCTTTTTGTCCCAGCTGATCAGATAGCGCAGCCACATGGCCAGACAAAACCACGGCTGCAGGCCGCCCGGGCGCGTGTTAGCGCCGGCCGCCACCAGTTTCGACACCAGCTCCGGACGGCGGGCCGCCAGCAGCAGCCCGACGATGCCGCCGTCGCTGAAACCGAGCACCGCCGTCTGCCCCAGCGACAGCGCGGCGATCAGCCCGGCCATGTCCTCCGCCATGTCCTCGTAACGAAGCACACCCACTCGGTCGCTCCGGCCATGGTCCCGGCTGTCGACGGCCACCACGCGGTAGCGGCCGCTGAAAAACCGGATGACCGACTCGTCAAAGACGGTGTGGTCCTCGCCGTTGCCGTGCAGCAGCAGCAGTGCCGGCCCCTGACCGGTCTGCTCGCAATAGAGCTTCACGCCGTTCGTCTCAACAAACATGGCCGTCACAGACCGAGCAGGTGCCGGCGTACCATGTCCAGCGCGTGGCCCGACGCGGCCACGCGCACGCGGCGCCGGTCGGTGCCGAGCAGCAGCGTGCGGGTGACGGGCTCCGCGTCTCGGGCGGCCAACGCCAGGCAAACCGTCCCGGGCGCCGTGCCGCTCCCGTCGCCGTCCGGACCGGCGAGGCCTGTCACCGCCGCCGCGACGTCGGCGTTCATCTGGACGAGCGCGCCGCGCGCCATCGCAAGGGCCACCGGCTCGGAGACCGCGCCGTACAGCCCAAGCAGCCGCTCGGATACGCCGAGCAACGCCGCCTTGGCGGCGTTGCTGTAGGCCACTGCCCCGCCCCGAAAGACCTGTGACGCCCCCGGGATCTCCGTCAGACGGCCGGCGATGAGCCCGCCGGTGCAGGACTCCGCCAGCGCCAGCGTTTTCCCCTGCTCGCGCAGCAGCGCTGAGACGCGCGCCTCCAACGAATCGACGTCCACGCCGTAGACCACGTCGCCGAGCACCCGGCAGATCTCCCCGACCACCGGCTCCGTCATGGCGCGCGCCGCTTCCGACGTGGCCGCCCGAGCCGTTACCCGCAGCATGACCTCGCCCTCCTTCGCATAGGGCGCGACAGTCGGATTCTCCTGCCGCTCCATATACGCGCGCAGTTTGTCTTCCACCGCCGCCTCCCCCATGCCAAAGATACGCACCTGGCGAGAGACGATGCTTTCTTTGGAAAATTTTTCCAAATATAACCGGGCGCAATGCCTGAACATCGAGAGACACTCCCGCGGCGGGCCGGGCAGCATCAGCACGTGTTTACCTCCGGTCTCAAACGCGCAGCCCGGCGCCGTGCCCCAGTCGTTTTGGAAGATGACGCAGCCCTCCGGCAAATAGGCCTGCCGCTCGTTGTTGGGCGTGAGCGGCCGGCGGACGCCGTCGAAATAGGTCCGGATGCGCGTCCAGATCTCCTCGTGCCGCACGAGCTTCCGACCGAAACAGGCGGCGATGGTCTCCTTTGTCAAGTCGTCGTAGGTGGGGCCAAGGCCGCCCGTGGTAATCAGGATATCGGAGCGCTCCTTCGCGATCTGCAACGCCTGCGTCAGCCGCCCCGGGTTGTCGCCCACCACCGTGTGAAAATAAACATGCAGACCCAACTCGCTGAGTTCCTGAGACAAGTCCTGCGCGTCGGTGTTCGCGGTGTTGCCCAGCAGCAGCTCCGTACCGACGGCGATGAGCTCAACAACCATGTACATCCTCCCCTTGACCCGGACGCGGCCGAGCGGATTCGGACGGGTTCTTGCTCGTTTCGTCCCCCAATCGCCGCCACTCGGCCTGGGCCAGCGCGGCCTCGAGAAGCGCCTCGCGGGGGAGCGCCGCCTCCGCCGCGAGAACATCCGGCAGGCGCGGTTTGGTCTTGGGGTGCCGGGGCGTAAAGACCGTGCAGCAGTCCTCGAAGGGCAGCACCGAGACGTCGTACGTACCGATGCGGCGAGCCCGCATGACGATCTCCTCCTTGTCGAGCCCAATGAGCGGCCGCAACACAGGCAGCGCCAGTCCGGCGCCCGTCACCCCCAGGGACTCCAGCGTCTGGGAGGCCACCTGTCCCAGGCTCTCGCCGGTGACGAGCCCCGGCGCGCCGGCGCGCTGCGCCACCCGCTCCGCCGCGGCCATCATGGTCCGCCGGAGAATGAGCGTGCTGTACGCCTCCGGACAGTGACGGCGAATGGCCTCCTGGACCGCCGTGAACGGCACCAGGCACAGTGTCAGCGCGGCGCCGCACCGGTCGGCCAGCAGCCGCGCGAGCGTGACGACTTTGTCGCGTGCCTCGGGTGAGGTGTACGGATAGCTATAGAAGTGGACAAGCACCGGCACCACCCCCCGCTTGGCCGTCATGTAAACGGCCACGGGGCTGTCGATGCCCCCGGAGAGCAGGCAGACCGCCTTACCCCCCACGCCCAGCGGCAGCCCGCCCGCGCCGGGTCGAGCCCCCGCGTGTATGTAGGCCGCCGTGTCGCGGACCTCCACCATCACGAGCAGTTCGGGCGCTTCGACGTTCACCGTCAGGTCCGGATGGGCGCCATGCAACGCGCCGCCCACCGCCCGCGCGATGTCGGGCGAGGTGAGCGGGAAGCGCTTATCCGCCCGCCGGGCCTCCACCTTGAAACTGCGCACACGCCGCAGCGGCGCGTCCAAGTAGGCGAGCGCCGTGCGGATGATGGCGTCCATCTCCTTCGGCGACTCCGCCGCACGGGTCAACGCCGCGACGCCGAACACTTCCGCACAGGCCGCAAAGGCGGCGTCCATGTCCGCGTCGCCACGCTGCGGGGCCACCATGACGGTGGACTGACGGGCCTCCAAGGCAAACAGGCCGAGCGGCCGCAGGCGCCGCGACGCATTGTCGAGCAAGCTTCGTTCAAAGCGAGCCCGGTTGAGCCCTTTGAGCACGAGTTCCCCCATCTTGAGCAAAATGATCTCTTTCAGGCTGTATTCTCCCCTTCGGCCGGCGGTCCGCCGACGTGCATATTGGCCGCCTGCTTGTATATATTATACTGGCTCTGCCTTTCGCGCGCAATCCCGAGACGGAAAACTTTGCCTCTTTTACGAGGGGTGCGCCGCACTTTTTGAAAAATCGTGAAAATTTTTCTTGAAATTTACCACTTCGGCGGGTTATACTTTGGAAAGGGCAATATCGAATAGGAGTGAGACCATGAGCACGACTGCGGAAAAGATCCGCGCCATCCTGGCGGCCCAGCTCGACATCGATGAGGACAAAATCTCAGCCACCACAGATATCGCGGAGGATCTGGGCGCGGATTCTCTGGATGTTGTGGAACTTATGATGTCCGTAGAGGAGGAGTTCGGCGTGACGATCGATGAAGACGACGTCCGGACCTTCAAAACGGTCGGAGACGTAGCCCGCTACATCGACGAAAAGCTGTGATGGGCGCCGCCCTCAGCCCTTGTCCGCGCGTTCGTCTTTGACGAGCGCGGCGTATACGGCGCTGCGGGGCAGTCCCGTCCGTCCGGCGGCGCGGCGTGCGGCATCGCGGAGGCTGCTGCCGCCGGCCAGATCTTCTTTCGCCCGAGCGACCGCATCCGCCAGGGAGGGCGGCGGCGGTGCTTCCGGCGTACCCTCGACCACCAGTGCAAATTCCCCGCGGGGCGCGTGTTCGGCGTAATGGGCCGCCGCCGCACCCAGTGTGGTGCGCCACACTTCCTCGTGCCGCTTTGTCAGCTCGCGGCACACGGCTGTGCGCCGGTCCCCCAGTGTCTCAAGCAGGTCCGTCAGCGTGTGAGGCAGTTTGTGGGGGGCCTCGTAAAAGATCATTGTGCGGGTTTCCGTCCGCAGAGCCGCCAGGTGCGCCCGGCGGCTCTTTTTATTCATCGCAAGAAAGCCCTCAAAGCAGAAGCGCCCGGAGGGAAGCCCAGAGACGGAGAGAGCCGTGACGAGCGCGCAGGGCCCGGGCAGGGCCACGACGGGGATCCCCTGTCCGGCGCACAGCGCCACGAGGTCCTCGCCTGGGTCGCTGATGGCCGGCGTGCCGGCGTCCGTGACCAGTGCGGCCGTCTCCCCTGCCGCGATGCGCGCGGCAATGCGCGCGCCGCTCTCCCGGCGGTTGTGTTCGTAATAACTGACCAGCGGTTTTTTGAGCCCCAGATGGTTGAGCAGCTTGAGGGTCACACGGGTGTCCTCGGCCGCGATGAAATCCGCCTCCCCCAGCACCGTCCTGGCCCGCTCGGTCAGGTCCCCCAGATGCCCGATCGGCGTGGGGACCACATATAAAGTACCCGCCATGCGCATCTCTCCATGTATCCCGCGTATCTGCTGCCGCGTCATTTCGCTACGTCTATCGCTTTATCATATCCGATCCGGCCGAATTTGACAACCCCCGTATGCAGTGTTGCGGGGCTTCTCTTCCCGGCCGGGGATGTGATATGTTAAATTGATACTCCATACCCGAAGGGGGTGCCCGCATTTGTCCGCTTCAAACATAGAAAACCGTGCCGGGCAGGGCCCCGGGGGGTTCTCCCCGCTGGTGGTGATTGCCGGGCTGATGATCGCTTCTTACCTGACCGCCAACGTCATGGCCGTCAAGATTGTCTCCGTGGCCGGTCTCTCCCTGTTTGACGCGGGCACGATCACCTTCCCGCTCGCCTACATGGTGGGCGACGTTCTGACGGAGATCTGGGGGTTTCGGACCGCCCGGCAAGTGATCTGGCTGACTTTCGCCTGCAACTTGATGTTCGTCGGCGCCACGGCGCTGGGCACGCTGCTGCCGTCGCCCGCCTACGCGCGGGAGATGGCGGACGCGTATGCCCGGGTGTTTGTCTACGTGCCGCGGATCGTGCTGGCGTCGCTGCTCGGTTTTCTCGGCGGCGAGCTCTCGAACGCGTTTTTCATGGACAAGATCAAACGCTGGACCGGCGGGCGCCGTCTGTGGCTCCGGACCATCGGAAGCTCGGCCGTCGGCTATCTGTTCGACACCGTGCTCTTTGTGTTCGCCGCGTTTTACGGCACCGTGCCGGCCGCGGATCTCTTCTCTCTGACGGCGGCCCAGTATGTGCTGAAGCTGGCCGTCGAGGCGTTGGCCGGCACGCCGCTGGCGTACGCGTCGATCCGTTTTTTGCAGAAGCGGTACGGCGCGCGATGAATCGGTATGCGGACGTCGCGGGCAAGTTCCCGCGCGAGGTGGTCCTGCTGCGCGGGACAGGCTGTTTTCACAAACGGTGTCTGTTTTGCGACTACGACAACGACGCCGCCGCCGACCCCTTTCCGGACAACCGCCCGGTGCTGGCGCGGGTGACGGGCGTGCGCGGCGTGCTGGACGTCGTCAACTCAGGTTCGATTCACGAGCTCGACGCGCGGACGATGGCGCTTCTGGGCCGCATGCTTACCGAGCGGCGGATCCACACGCTCTGGGCCGAGGCGCACTACGCCTATGCGCCGCGGCTGCAGGAGATCCGGGATCAATTCTCCGGGGTGACGGTCCGTTTCCGGACCGGGCTTGAGAGCTTCGACCCCGCCTTCCGCCACCGGATGCACAAAGGCATCCCGGACGTATCGCCGGAAACGGTGCGCGCGCATTTCGACGGCGTGTGTCTTCTCGTCGGCGTGGAGGGCCAGACGCGCGCCGGCGTCGCCCGCGACATCGCCTGCGCGGCGCGCCTCTTCGACCACGTGAGCGTCAACGTGTTCTGCCCAAATACAACGCCGATACGGCGCGATGAGGCTCTGACGGACTGGTTCCTGACCCATCTCGCTCCCCATGTGCGTGCGCTCCCCAACTGCGAGGTGCTGACACACAACACCGACCTGGGCGTGGGCTAGCGCGGGGCATAAAATGGCACTCCTCTTGTGTCGAGAGCACAGCTGGCGCGCATGACCACGAAAAGAAAAAGCGAAAATTATTCCGTGAATATGAAACCCAAAGTCAGCTTTTTGCGATATTATAGGTGACGGCCGTCAAGAAAGAAAGCAGAGGTGACAGCGGTGGATGAACAAAACGCGCTTCGTGCGTTGCAGAAAAAAGACGAAGCGGCGCTTGCGTGGTTCATTGACCGCTATACCGCATACATCAATACCATTGTCTATAACATCATCGGAAGTATAATGACAGTATCTGATGTTGAGGAAGTCACCTCCGATGTATTCCTCGCGTTCTGGTCAAACGCCGATAAAGTCAAACCTGATAAAATCAAAGCATACCTTGGAGGCGTCGCTCGCAACAAAGCAAAGAACAAGATAAGAGAGCTCGGGCAGGACTTGCCCTTGTTCCGTCGTCATAATATTATTTATCAAAATATTCCATATCCCTGCAAATTTTGAGACAAAAATTATTTTCGAAGAACTTGCGAAATGGGGTGTGGCGTGGTATGCTATAAACAAAGAGGTGGCACGATGGGCGCGAACAAAAAGTACAAAGACAGTGTTTTTACGTTGCTGTTCGGCGAACCGGACAAAATGGCGGTCTGCTGGAATTGGAAGTGACAGTCTACAACGTCAACACTGGGCACAACCGGGAGATCGTAGAGCGCAGCGAATCGTTAAACGGATACGCGGTATTCATTGAGCGTGTGCGGCACTACCAAGCCACAGGTTTGCCGCTTGAAGAAGCGATAAAAAAGGCTGTGGACGACTGCGTTTCGAGCAGTATACTGACGGGTTTTTTGAACAATCTATCATCCGAGGTGAGGAACATGCTATTTACGGAATTTAAGCTCGACGACGCCATAGTGGTTTGGCGCGAAGAAGGGTTCGAGAAAGGCGTTGAGGAAGGGCGTAAGGAAGGGCGCGAGGAAGGCATTGAGATTGGTATATACAAAGTTGCTAAGAACATGATTGCCTTCAGCACGCCGCCCGAACAGGTGGCGGCGGCAACAGGGCTACCGCTGGATGAAGTTGTCAAGTTGTCAAAAAAGGGAGAACACTAAAATTTTACACAAGCCCCTACGTTGAGAAAGAAGGCGTCGCTCACCTCCTAAGGAGTTGAGCGATTTTCTCATGTTCGATCCTTCCCCAGAATCCACACGCTGGTACCAAAGATGTCGGAGTGGTATCCTCAGCAAATTTTATTTTTCAAGCGACGCCCAAAAAACGACCTCGGCATCGTGGAACGCAGTCTACAGAATCTCCTCCGGTGTATCGATAGGCAATGTGGGGATACTGCAGGGCTTTATGTTCCATTTTGAATATATATTCATTATATTCAAAATTCATCCTTTCCCTCTCAGCCTTATCTCGGTCGCCATTTTTCGTGATTTTCTCCATAATTTTCGCACTCATTTTAAGGATTTTCCCTTCCTGTTGGTGCAAAAACTAGTTGCATATTTATTCAGTCCGTGTTATCATAATCCCATACCATTGAACAGGAGGCGCGGTATGAAACAGGTACGCAAGGCGGTGCTGGCCTACTCGGGGGGGCTGGACACCTCGATCATCATCCCCTGGCTGAAGGAAAATTACGGCTGCGAAGTCATCGCGGTGGCCGCCGATGTGGGGCAGGGCGCGGAACTCGACGGATTGGAGGCAAAGGCCAAGCGGACCGGGGCGTCCGCCTGCTTCATCGAGGATCTGCGGCAGACGTTTGCGGACGAGTACATCATCCCCACCCTCCAGGCCGGCGCGGTCTACGAGGGGCGCTACCTGCTGGGCACCTCATTTGCCCGCCCCGTCATCGCCAAGCGCATTGTGGAGATCGCGCTGCGCGAGGGCGCGGACGCCATCGCCCACGGCTGCACCGGTAAGGGCAACGACCAGGTGCGCTTCGAGTTGACGATCCAGGCCCTGGCCCCGCATATGACGATCATCGCCCCGTGGCGGGAGTGGGACCTGCGCTCGCGGGAAGATGAGATCGCCTACGCCGAGGCGCGCGGCATCCCACTGCCCATCACGCGGGAGACCAACTATTCCAAGGACAAAAACCTGTGGCATCTGTCCCACGAAGGCCTCGATCTGGAGGACCCGGCCTCGGAACCGCTGTACGACAAGATTCTTGAACTTGGCGTGACACCGGAGAAAGCGCCCGATACGCCCGTGTACGTGTCCGTCGGCTTCACACAGGGCCGCCCGGTCAGTTTAAACGGCGAGACGCTGGACACCGTGACCCTCATTCAGAAACTGAACGCGCTGGGCGGCGCGCACGGCGTCGGCCTCGTCGACATCGTGGAAAACCGCCTGGTGGGCATGAAGTCCCGCGGCGTGTACGAGACGCCCGGCGGCACAATCCTCTACCGCGCCCACGAAGCCCTCGAAACCCTCACGCTGGACCGCGACACCCTGCACACGAAACAACGTCTGGCGATAAAATTCGCCGAGCTCGTCTACTACGGCCAGTGGTTCACCCCGCTGCGGGAGGCGCTTTCCGCCTTCGTCGCCAAGACCCAGGAGACTGTGACCGGCGCGGTGCGTCTGAAACTCTACAAGGGCAACATCACCCTCGCGGGGATCACTTCGCCCCACTCCCTCTATGACCAAGAGCTCGCCTCTTTCGGCGAAAGCGCTTACAATCAGAAGGACGCGGAGGGCTTCATCCGCCTCTTTGGTCTGCCTGTCCGGGTCGGGGCGCTAAAACGGGAGAATCCACCGACATGAAGAACACATCGAACCGCACCACGCCGCACCGGTACACAGGCGCCGCCGGGAAATTGTGGGCCGGGCGTTTTCAGAAGGACACCGACGCCCTCGTGGGGGACTTCAACGCCTCTCTCTCCTTCGATGCCCGCCTGTATCGGGAGGACATCGAGGGCAGCGTCGCCCACGCGGCCATGCTGGGCGCGCAGGGCATCATCCCGCCGGAGGACGCCGAGGCCGTCATCGCGGAACTGGGCCGTCTGCTGACAGACATCGAGGAGGGCCGCGTGACGCTGACGCCCGAGGCCGAGGACATCCATATGAACGTCGAGCAGCTCCTCACCGCGCGTCTCGGCGACGCCGGCCGCCGCCTGCATACCGCTCGCTCCCGCAACGACCAGGTGGCGCTCGACCTCAGACTGTACCTCAAAAAGCAGATCTGCGCGCTTCATGGCCTGACCCTCGCGCTGCAGGACACGCTGGCGACCCTCGCCGAAGCGCACGTCGGCACGGTGATGCCCGGCTACACCCACCTGCAGCGCGCGCAGCCTATCACGCTGGCACACGCATTGACGGCATACGCCGAGATGCTCTCGCGGGACGTGACGCGGCTGGAGGACTGTCACCGGCGCATGGACGTCTGCCCACTGGGCGCCGGCGCGCTGGCCGCCACAACCTATCCAATCGACCGGGCACGGACGGCGCGGGACCTCGGCTTCGCGGACGTCACGCCCAACAGCCTGGACGCCGTGGGCGACCGGGACTTCTGCATTGAGCTGTGCGCCGTGCTGTCCATTCTTATGATGCATCTCTCGCGGCTCGCGGAGGAGGTTATCCTCTGGTGTTCGTGGGAATTCGGCTTCGCCGAGCTGGACGACGCCTACTCAACCGGCTCGTCGATCATGCCGCAGAAGAAGAATCCGGACGTCGCCGAGCTGGTGCGCGGTAAGACCGGCCGGGTCTACGGCGATCTTATCGCGCTGCTCACCGTCATGAAGGCGCTGCCGCTCGCTTACAACAAGGATATGCAGGAGGACAAGGAGCCCGTCTTTGACGCGGTGGACACCGCCCGGCAGTGTCTCTCGGTGTTCGCGCCCATGCTGGCCACACTCACCTTCCGGCCCGAGGCCATGCGGCGGGCCGCGGCCTCCGGATTCCTCAACGCCACCGACTGCGCGGACTACCTGGTGCGGCGCGGGTTGCCCTTCCGCGAGGCGTACGGGATCGTCGGGCGCCTGGTGCGGCTGTGCCTCGTCCGGGGCAAGGATTTAGAAGGGCTGACGCTGGAAGAATTTCACTCCGTCTCGGAGCACTTCGACGCGGACGTGTACGACGCGCTCGCGCTGGACGCCTGCGTGGCGGCCCGAAATGTCCCCGGCGGCCCGGCGGCGGCGCAGGTGTGCGCGCACATCGAGGCCCTGCGCGCCTTTCACCGGGCTCACAGGAATTTCTCAAGCGTGCCGCGCGCCGGCAGTGGGAAGACCCTATGAGCGCCGCGCAGAGCCGCCGCAGGGCGGCGATCCGCGTCTTCATCGACGGGCAGGCGGGGACCACCGGGCTGCAGCTGGGGACCCGGCTGCGCGCGCACCCAGGCGTCGAACTGCTGACCGTCTCCTCAGACCGGCGCCGCGACGCAAAATCTCGGCAGGCACTGTTTGACAGCGCGGACGTCGTCTTTTTGTGCCTGCCGGACGACGCGGCGCGGGAGGCGGTGCGCCTGGTGACAAACCCGGACACCTGGATCATCGACGCCTCCACCGCGCACCGGACGGCGCCCGGCTGGACTTACGGTCTGCCGGAACTCTCTCCTCTGCACCGGGCCGCCCTGGGGCAGGCAAAGCGCATCGCGGTTCCCGGCTGCCACGCCACCGGCTTCGCGGCCGTCGTATATCCGTTGGTCGCCTGCGGCCTGCTGCCGCCCGGCACGCCTCTCACCTGCACTTCCCTCACGGGCTACTCCGGCGGCGGAAAGGTGTTGATCGCCCGTTATGAAACCGGGCGGACGCCCGACGACGCGTTGCGCGCACCGCGCCCCTACGCGTTGGGGCTGACACACAAACACCTGCCGGAGATGCAGTCCGTATGCGGCCTCGACCGCCCGCCGCACTTTTACCCGGTGGTGGGCGACATGGCGCGGGGGATGCTGGTGTCCGTACCGCTGTGGGCCCACCAGCTCACACGGCCCGGCGGGACCCGCGCCGTGTGGGAGCTTTTGTCCAGCCATTACGCACACAGCCGTTTCGTCCGCGTGCCGCCCCTGGGTGCGGCGGACGCGCTGGAGGCGGGCTTTCTCGATCCTACGGCCCTGAACGGCACGAACCTGCTGGAACTCTTCGTGTTCGGTCACGAGACGCAGACACTTGTGGCGGCCCGGCTCGACAATCTGGGCAAGGGCGCCTCGGGCGCGGCGGTGCAGTGCATGAACATCGCCTGCGGCCTGCCCGAGGACACAGGTCTTATGTAACATCCAGTTTAGTACCTTGTTGCCGCGAAGCGGCAACAAAAAACAAGAATTTGGGTTGTGGGTTGCAGGTGCAACCCACATTAGTATCCAGGAAAATGGAGCTGATAGCTTATGTTCCAGGTTGTCCCCGGCGGGGTGACGGCGGCCCCCGGTTTCATGGCGGCGGGTCTCCACTGCGGCATCCGCCGGAATCAAACCAAACCGGACCTCGCGCTGGTGCTGGCTGACCGCGGCTGCGCCGCCGCCGCGGTCTACACGACCAACCGCGTTCAGGCGGCGCCGATCGCCGTGACGCGGGCACATCTGGCCGACGGGCGGGCCCGCGCCATCCTGGCCAACAGCGGCTGTGCCAACGCCTGCGCCCCCGACGGGCTTGAAAACGCACGCCGCGCCTGCGCCGCCGCCGCCGCCGCTCTCGGCCTGTGCGAGACGGATATCATCGTCAATTCCACCGGTGTCATCGGCGTGCCGCTGCCCATCGAGGCCATCGAGGGCGCCCTGCCGGCGCTGGCCGGCGCGCTCTCCCGGGCAGGCGGTACTGACGCCGCGCTCGCCATCATGACCACCGACACGCGACCCAAGGAAACCGCCGTCACCACAGAGATCGACGGCCGGCCCGTTACGGTGGGCGGCATGGCCAAGGGCTCCGGTATGATCCACCCCAACATGGCGACGATGTTGGCCTTCCTCACCACCGACTGCGCCATCGCACCCGGACCTCTGCGCGCCGCGCTGGCCGACTCCGTGCGCCGCACCTACAACCGCGTCAGCGTGGACGGGGACACCTCCACCAACGACATGACGGCCGTCCTGGCCTCCGGCGCGGCGGGGCACCCGCCGATCGAGAGCCCGGACGACTCACGCTTCGCGCTGTTTTTGGAGGCGCTCGACGCCGTCAACCTGACGATGGCACGCGCCATCGCCCGGGACGGCGAGGGAGCCACCCGCCTGCTGGTCTGCCGCGTGCACGGCGCCGACAGCGAGGCGGACGCCGAGACCCTCGCAAAGGCGGTGATCACCTCGTCGCTCGTCAAGACGGCGCTGTTTGGCGCCGACGCGAACTGGGGCCGCGTGTTGTGCGCGCTGGGCTACGCAGGGGCGCCCCTGCGCCCGGAGGCCGTGGAGGTGGCGTTTTTGTCGACGGCCGGCCGGGTTGTCGTCTGCCGCGGCGGCGAGGGGCTGCCCTTCGACGAATCGCTGGCCAAGGAGATCCTCTCTCAGGAGGAGGTCACTCTTGAGGTCGGCTGCGGCGCGGGCGGCTGCGGCGCGGAGGCCTACGGCTGTGATCTCAGCTACGACTACGTGCGAATCAACGGCGACTATCGGACATAAAGCTCTGTGAAACAGCTCTTAACGCACGCCGACGCGCCCCCTGCCCCATCACCCTGAACCATTGATCTCAAAGGCGAAATCGAGCGCGTTTGACCCGCGGGCCGGACGCGTCCCGAAAGGATGGACTCCATGCTCTCGAATGTCGACAAGGCGCGGCTGCTGTCGGAGGCGCTGCCCTACATCCAAAAATACAACAAGAAGACCGTGGTGATCAAGTACGGTGGCAGCGCCATGCTGGAGGACGCGCTCCGACGCGCCGTCATCAGCGACATCGTGCTCCTCTCCCTCGTGGGGATCCGCGTCGTCGTCGTGCACGGCGGCGGTCCGGAGATCAAGGAGATGCTCACCAAGATCGGCAAGGAGCCGCGCTTCATCAACGGCCTGCGCCACACCGACGAGGAGACGATGGAGGTCGTCCAGATGGTGCTGTGCGGCAAGGTAAACAAGGCGCTCACCCAGCTCATCGGCGAGCTGGGCGGCCGGGCGCTGGGCCTGTCCGGCCTGGACGGGCGGCTGCTGACCGCCCGGCGGCTCGACGGAGACTATGGCCTCGTCGGCGAGCTTGAGAACATCGACCCAGCGCCGCTGATTACGGCGCTGGACAATGGCTATATTCCCGTCGTTTCCACCGTGGCCGGCGGCGCGGCACCGGGCGCCGTCTACAACATCAACGCCGACACGGCGGCGGCCCGCCTCGCGGCCCGCCTCGCGGCGGAAAAGCTCATTTTGCTGACCGACGTACGCGGGCTCATGCGCGTCCCGGAGGACGAGACCACGCTGATCCCCATGGTGACGCTGTCGGAGGTGCCGCCGCTGCTCAAGAGCGGCGTCGTCCGGGGCGGGATGATTCCAAAGGTCTCCTGCTGCGTTGAGGCGTTGCGCGCCGGCGTACGGCGCACCCACATCCTCGACGGCCGCATTCCGCATTCCATTTTGATTGAAATGCTCTCCGACGAGGGCGTCGGCACGATGATTTTGAAATAAAGGTGTGAGACGATGCAGCAGATATTTGAGACCTACGCGGCGCATGTGCTCCCCACATACGGGCGCTTTCCCGTGGCGTTTGTGCGCGGGGTGGGCTGCCGTCTGTACGACGCGGCGGACCGCGCGTACATCGACTTTGCCTCCGGCATCGGCGTGAACGCAGTGGGGCACGCGCACCCCGTCTGGGTCGAGGCCGTGGCGCGCCAGGCCGCCACGCTGACACACGTGTCAAACCTCTATTACAGCGAGCCCGGCGGGCGTCTGGCGGCGCGCCTCACGGCACTTTCCGGCCTGCGCGGCGTCTTTTTCGCAAACTCGGGTGCGGAAGCCAACGAGGGCGCGATCAAAGTGGCCCGCAAGTACAGCCACGACCGCTACGGGCCGGACCGCTCCACCGTGGTAACGCTCTCCGGTTCTTTTCACGGGCGCACGGTCACGACGCTGGCCGCCACGGGGCAGACGGCATTTCACCGGCATTTCGGCCCGTTTACCGCGGGGTTCAGGCACGTGCCGCCGGGCGATTTTGAGGCCTTGGCGGCACAGCCGGACGATGTGTGCGCCGTATTGCTGGAGCCCGTGCAGGGCGAAGGCGGCGTGTGGCCGCTGGACGGCGGTTATGTCCGGCAGGTGGCGGCGCTCTGCCGCGAGCGAGATTGGCTGCTCCTCTGCGACGAGGTGCAGACCGGCATCGGCCGTACCGGAGACTGGTTCGCCTTCCAGTCGCTGGGGGTTGAGCCCGACGTCGTAACCTTCGCCAAGGGGATCGCCGGCGGATTGCCGTTCGGCGGCTTTCTGACCGGCGCGCGCGCGGCGGACACGCTGGGTCCCGGCGACCACGCGACGACCTTCGGAGGCACGCCGCTGTGCTGCGCGGCAGCGCTGGCCACGCTGGACATCCTGACGCCGGTGCTGCCCGGCATCAAGGCCAAGGGGGCGGCCCTCCGGCAAACCATTGCGGAGATGGGACTGCCGCGCGTGACTGGTACGCGCGGCGCGGGCCTCATGATCGGCGTGGCCCTGGCGTCGGGCGAGGCGCCCCGCGACTGGGCGGAGAGATTGCTGCGCGCAGGGCTCGTCGTCCTCACCGCCGGGCAGGATGCCCTGCGGCTGCTGCCTCCGCTTGTCATCGGCGATGACGATATCGCCGCCGGTCTCTCGATCTTCCATACCACTTTAGGCGGTGTTAGTAAATAACGTTTACAAAATGCGCGCCGGATTTTAGCGTACCGGCGAGGAGGGGGACACCATGAAAAAGGACCTGCTGCGGATGCACGACCTCACGAAGGAGGATGTCACCGGCATCTTAGATTTGGCCGACCAGATGAAGTACGATCTGCGCCACGGACGGGCGCACCGGCACCTCGAGGGCAAGACGCTGGGCATGATCTTCGAGAAGGCCTCCACCCGCACCCGGGTCTCGTTTGAGACCGGTATGTACCAACTCGGCGGGCAGGCGCTGTTTCTCTCCTCGAACGACCTGCAGATCGGGCGCGGAGAACCGGTGGAGGACACGGCGCGCGTGCTCTCCCGTTACCTGGACGGCATCATGATCCGCACCTTTGCCCAGCGTGAGGTGGAGGATCTGGCCCGCTACGCTTCCATTCCCGTCATCAACGGACTGACCGATCTGGCCCATCCCTGCCAGGTGCTAGCCGACCTGATGACCGTGCGGGAGCGGCTGAGCGCTCTCGCGGGCGTGACGCTCTGCTACATCGGGGACGGCAACAACATGTGCAACTCACTGACCGTCGGGGCGCTCACGGCGGGGATGTCGGTGTCTCTCGCCGTGCCGGCCGGCTACGATCCCGCGCCGGAGGTGCTGATGTTCGCCCGGGCATTTGGCGACCGGTTCCGGCTGCTTCGCGATCCGCGAGAGGCCGCCCGGGGCGCGGACGTTGTGGCGACGGACGTCTGGGCCAGCATGGGCCAGGAGGCCGAGGCCGCCGCCCGCCGGCAGGCGTTTGTCGGTTTTCAGGTGAACGACGACATCATGGCGCTGTGCGCCCCGCACGCCATCGTGCTGCACTGTCTCCCCGCCCATCGGGGCGAGGAGATCACCGCCGCCGTCTTTGAGGCGCACGCCGACAGTATCTTTGACGAGGCCGAAAACCGTCTCCACGCCCAAAAAGCCGTGCTGACGCTGCTACTTCATCCTTGTTGAAAAACTGCGTTTTTCAACAATACGGGGGTTGGATCGGGGCGCTGAGGCGCGGAGACGTTGGCGCTGCTGTGTTTTGTAGTTTCTACAAGACGCGGCGGCGCCAATTCCTGTTTTTTGGGGGGAACGAGGGGTAAAAAATTTTCTCCGTCTCCCTTGACAAACCAAATTTTATGTGATACGGTGGATACACATTAAACATATTAAATATATATGTTTAATGTGTTTAATGAGGCGGGCCGGTTGGGCCGGCGCCGTCATTTTTATCATTGGGAGGTAGCATCATGAAGATTTTTACAAACACGCGTATGAGACGAGCGGGACTCTATCCGCTGTGTCTGCTGCTTACGCTGAGTCTCGCCGTCTCCGGCGGCGCGTATGCGGCGCCGGTACAGAGGAACGACGTCTTCGACGTCGGTGAAACCGCCCTGATCGAATCGATCGATTACGACTATGTGTACGGTCATGTCAAATACATATCCGACGAGATCGGGATCGGCTATGCGGGCAACCCCGCGGAAAGACGCAGGGCCGAGTATCTGGCGGACGAGTTCGCGAAGCTCGGTCTGGAGCCATGGCTTCATGCCACAGGCGCCGACGGGGTCGACGACTACTTCCAGACCATCGAAAACGACACAAGCATCGTCTCCCGCATCGGGGGATCCGTTACGGTGGAAGGCCATGAATACCCCGCCAACGCCCCCGCTTGGAGCGGCAACAGCGTCTACAAAGGCTACGAAAGTCCCTCGGTCACGGGTGACACGGTGTATTTCCCCACGGTGGCGGAGGCTGTGGCCGCCGACGCTGCGCTGATCGACGGAAAGATCGTCCTCACCCACAGAAACACGGGTGCCTTCGCGCCCGACGTCCGCGAACTTGAGACCAAGGGCGCCCTCGCAGTTGTGTTTTTCTACAGCAAATACACGGTGAACGCCAACGGCAAGACCTCCGGCGAATCGGTCTTCGCCGCGCCGACCTCCGGCGCCGAGATCCACATCCCCGTGCTCCTCACCTCGTACTTTGACGGGCAGTCGATTCTGGAGACGCTCACCCACCACGGCGAGGTCCACAGCACCAGCGTGACAGTGGTCAACAGGAGAAGCACCACCACCCAGAACGTGATCGCCATCAAAAAAGCGGTTCAGCCCACCGATAAGTTCGTACTCATCGGCGGTCATCTCGACAGCGTCTTCGGCGCCGTCGGCGCCAATGACAATCTGTCGGGTCCCGCTTCGATTCTGGGCATCGCGAAAGCGATCAAAGACGTCCCCACCAGGTACAACATCCTCTTCGCGTTCTGGGGCGCGGAGGAAGCGGGCACCCGGGGTTCCCGGTATTTCTATAGCAACACATTGGCCCCGAACGATTACTACCGGAATTTCATCGCCTATTTCAATCTGGACATGGCCGCGACCTCGCAGAAAAACAATACACAGCTGACCATCCACACTCCTTACAGGGACACCGCCAACGGCAACGCGCCAATCATCAGCACAGCGGGCGAGCTCTTCGAAGCGCAAGCGGCCAGATATTGGGCGTATTCCGACGGCCAATGGGGCGACTGGTGGAAGAAGGAGGCTGGCACCGATCTCATCGTCAAGCGGGAGTATTACGGAAACTGCTCCGACCACGCCAGCATCACCGGCGCCAACGCGGGCGTCCCGGCCAACGAAGGTATCCCACAGGTGTACGCCTTCTGGCGCACCGACGACGGCGGGGTGACCGAGTACAACTACCACGTCGTGGGCGACAGATACGACTGGCCCGGCGACCCATTCGAAGTGAAAGACGAAAATTTCACCGGCAACTACAGCGTTGAGCGGGCGGAAATTCTGGCCAGTGTCTTTGCTCTGTCACTTTACAACAGCGCGGAGGCGTCCACCGCGGACGACGTCACGCTCAAGAAGGAAAACGGGAAGGCAAAAGCAGGGTTCACCGTTGTGAACAGCGGCGAAGATCGGATTGGCTGGACGGCCCTGATTGCCCTTTATGACAAGGCGGGGAGGCTCGTTGAGATACGCGACGAAAGCGACGCGCTGGCAGCGGGGACGTCGCGCTGGTTCACACTGGAAACCGACTTGCCGGAAGAGCATCGCGCAAAAGCGTTCCTGTGGACCACAGCGCCGTTTGCACCCCTGACCGACGCGGAGACACTGTGACGACGTTTTGATGACGAAAAGAAAACGCCCACAGTAAAAACACCCGCCCGGACGGAAGACATTCCAGTCCGCGGGGGGTGTTTTTGTGTACGCGGTTAAGACCGCCGTGGGCCTGGCAGGCGCGGTCCGCGCCCGCCCTTGTGCCCCTCTTTCGACGTTATTATACCAAATCGGTGGACGAGATGCAAGAGATATTTGCAAAAAGTTTAAATATTTAGGCGACTTTGTATAAAGTCACAACTGGCTCTCTCTGGGGGCGGCGCTCTGCCGCCCCCAGAGAGAGCCAACCGGTCATGCCGGGCGCTGCCCGGCGTCGCACAGCGGCACGTGGGTGCCCCGTTCCCAGAGATACGCCCTGGCCGATCCGCCGGCCGGCCGGCCGGCTGTCAGCGTGTTGTGATACACCCCAGCCGCGCCGACAACCGCCTCGTCATGCAGGAGATCAGTCAGCCGGCCCTGCGCGTCGTAGACGGCCAGCAGACACTGCACCGCTCTGTCGCCGCCGGATGTGTTGACCACGGTGAAGTCGGCTACGGCCGCGCCGGCGCTGTCCTCACTCACCTCGACGGAGGCCTTAAAGGCGGTGTACGCCACCTCGTCGGAGTCGGATTTGGCCGCGCAGAGCAGCAGCTGACGGGCCAGGCCGAGCGTCATCTGGTTCGCTTGGGGATTCTGGCTCACGGCATCGGCGTATGCGACCGCGCGCGCCCACCGTGCGGCACTGGCCCCGGTGAACGCCGACGTGTCCCACGCCCGCGCCTCGGCCAGCGTCGCCGCCAACTGGCCGGCGACCCGTTCCGTCGTCTCACGGTACCCCGTGGTCACGGTCACCTCTTGCGACACGGCTGCGAGTCGCATGTTGTTTAGCGCATAGAATCGCAGATGGTAGACGCCGGGCGCCGGCACGACAAAGGCGGTCTTGCCGGCCGTGATCACCCCGTCTCCAAAGCTGTTTGTCATAACGTCCGCGATCTCTCCGGTGTATATCCCCGACTGTGTGCCGTAGGCCACTTTGTACGCGGTGGCGCCCGCGACTTTCGGGAACTTCACCTGTATGATCGTGCCGGCGGACGCCGCCGTCACGGCGATCTCCTTGACCGGCTGCGCGGCAATCTCGGCCAGATCTTGCCGGGAGATGGCGCGGACCGTCACATTGTCCGCCGTGAATTTCCGATTGTACCCCCGCAGGCCGATCTTGCCCGCCGTAAACTGTGCGTCGCTGACGCTGTACACCAGCACGCCGTTGACGAAGTAATGGAGCTCGCCGCCGTTCGCGACGACCTTCAGGTGGTTGGCCTGGCCGATGGGCTTTACCGCGTCGTGGGCCGGTTCCGCCAGGGATGTCCAGTTGTTGTTGGCTTTGCCGACGACGACCCCGTCGCGTCGGATGCCGAAGTAATAACCCCTGTAGGCGTCCGCGCCGGACGCCTCACCCGTCACGCGGACCATAAGGCCCGCGTTGTTGCCGTTGTTGTCGTCCACCAGGCGGACGTCGGCCTCACAGACGCAGTCGGACCAGTCCGCCTGCCCGGCAACGGCCTTGATGTTGCTGCTGCTGCCCAACTGGAGGACGCCGCCGCCCACCGTGACAAGCGCCGTGCTGCCGTACGCCGTCCACCGGGCCTCCGACGCCGCAGGCTCGGAGAAATCGTCGAAGAAGGCGGGCTTAGCGGGGGCGGCGAGCCAGGCAAGATCCTCCTTCGTCACAGGCCTGACGTCGACGCCGTAGACCGTAAACGCCTCGTTGTAGGAGCGCAGGCCGATCGTTCCGGCGCCGTATCGCGCGTCCCAGACGGCGCCGGCCCACACACCGTCCACAAACGCCGCGATCGTCCCGCCGTAGGCCACCACCTTCAGGATGTACGTCCGCCCGGCCTCAATGTGCCACGGGATCTCCTTGAGCGTGTGCCAGCCGCCGTCCGCATAGCCGATGATCACGCCGGTCCCATTCACCTCGCCGACCCGTCCGATCCCGGCGAAGTACCCGCGATAGTTGTCCGGGCCGGCCCCGTTGCCGGTGGCGCGGATCATCAGACCGGCGTTGTTGTTGTCCGCCAGCGTGACGGACAGCGCCGCCTCGGCCGCATAGTCCGTCCACGTCAGCGGGTCGGCCTCCGCCTGC
Source organism: Oscillospiraceae bacterium (assembly GCA_031265355.1). Lineage (NCBI taxonomy): Bacteria > Bacillati > Bacillota > Clostridia > Eubacteriales > Oscillospiraceae > Oscillospiraceae bacterium. The sequence goes on from JAISCT010000060.1 coordinate 105,659, forward strand.
GGGGCGTTGACGAGCACCGTTTTGATGTCGCTGTCCCGCCCAAACGCCAGCCGCGTCCGCCCATCTTCCTCCACGGGCACGATCGCCTGGGTGCTGCCGTACGCCTGCCACTCGGACCGGTACGCCGCCGCGGATGCAAAGCCCGCATACCGCGCGTCGGGCGCGTCGGCGTCCGGCTCCGGACCCTCGTCCGGCGTCTCAAATACGTGCAGGTCCTCCTGTGTGACGGGGCGGACCGTGACGCCGTAGACCGTAAACGCCTCATCATAAGAACGCAGACCGACCGTACCGCTTGCAAAGCGACTGTCCTCAAACGTCGTGACAAACGCGCCGTCCAGATAGACGGCGAATTTTTCTCCGCGGGCGACCACCTTCAGCGTATAGATCTGTCCGGGCACGATGGGCTGCGCCACCTGTTTCAGATCATGCCAGCCGCCGTCCGCATATCCGATCACCACATGGCTGGTGCCGGCCGGGGCCGTTCCAAACCGGCCAATGCCGACGAAGTACCCCTCGTATCCGTCCGCGCCGTCCCGAGGGTTCGTCACCCGGAGCATCAGCCCGCCGTTGTTGCGCTCGATGTCGTCCATCGACAGGCGGATCTCCGCGACGTAATCGGTCCACTGGGCGGCGCCGGCCGCGTTCAAATAGGCTTTGTGGTTCGTGCTCCGCTCGAATCGGATGCGCGCCGGATCGCCCTCCGGAAGAGACACGGTGCCGCCCGGGCTGAGCCAGGTCCAGTCGCGCCGCACATCGTCCGGCGCGCCGAATCCGCCGTACACCGCCTCCGGCGCGTTCGGATCGGGCGTCAGCGCGCCGTCGGCCGACACCGGCGCCAGCACATATTCTTGACTCTCTCTCTCGGCACCGTTCACAACCGCCCGGACCCGCACATAGTATGTCGCTACCGGGTCCAGCCCCGTTAGCTGCGCGGCGCCGCCGGCAAAGCTGGACACCTCCGTCGTGTAGACGCCGGACTGCGTTCCATACACCACACGGTACGGTGTCTCCTGGGCACTGAGGTTGGTCGCCAGCCGAATTCCCGCCGTCGTCCGGCTCACGCTGCTGACGGCGATGTCGCCGATGGTCCTGCCGATGAGGACGACCTCGATGGAAGACACCGTGAGCCCGTCGGTGAAGCGCAGATTGTTCAGCTGCTCATGACGAAACTGAAAGCTGCCGCTTGTCTTTGTCTTTAGGCCTGATACGGTGACCGCGCCGTCAGACAGGTCGAGCGCCTCGCTGTACCGGCTGTTCACCAGCACCCGGCCCGTACCGGTCCCGCGGACGACGAGGCGGTAATCGTCCGCCGCCGGCACCACCACGTTGTCAAACTCGGTGTACACCGCGCCGCTTTGCCGGACCGTGTATCCGTCGCGCCGCACGACTGTCTCCGACGGCGCGCCGATGCGCGGGAATTGGGAGATCCTGAGCCGCCCGGACCCGTATGGGATCAACTCGACCGGCTCCGTCAGAGTCTCGTCGTAGGGCGTGATAAACGGCTGCGGGCCGGCCAGGTTGCCGTCCAACGTCCACTCCGGGATGATCTGCCCCGTGGCCTTCAGCGTCACGGGCGGGGTCTCCGCGCTGAAGGGTTGCAGCGGGATCTGCGCCGCCTCCTCGACAGTGATGCCTGCGGCCGGGTTGTCGTAGTCGATCACCAGGCCGTAGTTCCAGCGGCTGGCCGCGTACACCTCGCGCGTCGGGTAGTCCTCCTTGTGGGGCACCTTCAGCTCGCGCAGGTCGTTGCCTTCCGTGCCGTCCAGGCGGCGCCACTCCTCGTCGATCTTGAGGCCGTATACCAGCGCGCCCTTTTCGACGCCGACGGAGTTGTTGTACCAGGTGGAGGCTTTGATCTCGCTGGGGAAGACCAGATCCACCACGTCGCCGTATGTCCACACCCGGTTCACCGTATAGTACGCGCCGGATACGACGCCCTCGCAGACCGCGCCATTGACCTTGACGACCGGATTGACCGCCCACGCGGGGATGCGCAGTCTCAGTTCAAACGCCGCCTCGTCACCGCCGTAGGTGAGCTTCACGGCGTCTTTGAACGGATAGTCCGTCTCCTGGCTAAACCGGGCCGTCTTGCCGTCGGCCACCTTGGCCGTCACCTGGTTCGGACCATAGGCCGTGACAGCCAGGCCGCCGTTGTACGTCGCCATCCACATCGACTGCACAAACTTCGCCCACCCCATGTGGTAGTTCGAGAAACAACAGTCGTATCCAGCCGGTGCGCCAAACGTGGCGCTGTCGCCGTGGTCGTTGTCAAACTCGTGGTTGCCCAGTGTGGCCAGCACCTGGTTTTGTTGGATAAAATAGACGTGCCCCGTCCCGTCGGGCGTCGTCGTAGCGGGCAGCGCGTTGTACGCCATCCTTTCGATGTAATCGCCGATCCACGCGTCGCCTAGGATCCTCTCGGTGATCTCCATCGAGAGCAGGTTCTCCACGACGCCGCAGGTCTCCGAACCGCGGGTGGCGCGGTTGTCCCGCGCGCCTTCGTCCGCATTCGGCAGTCCGTCTATGCGCCCGTGGTCGATGCCCCAGTGGAAGATACCATTCGCGGCGGCGTCCCGCCATGCGGCGTCTCCATTATACTGGTAGTACACGGCGGGCGTCTTGAGTCCCTGGCTCGTGTTGACCACGTGGTAACGCGCCGTCGACGTGTTGTAGATGTCCGTCCAGTTGTTCGTCTGGCCTATCAACAGTTCGCCGAGGCGCAGCAGCCACTCCGTGTCCTCCGGGCTCGCCGCGTCGTACAGGCGGTTGTACAGCCAGTAGACGCTGTCGATGTTGTCGCCGCCGCGCGCGTCCGCCCAGTTTGTGAGTCTATATGTGGGCAAATTTTCCAGCTGATAGCGGAAATACGCCTCCATAAACGGCAGTATGCGCGCATCCGGCGCGCCGATGTATTCCGTGTAGCCGTAATAGTCCCGCAGCGCCATCAAGACCGGCATGTTCGGCCACCAGTCGCCCAGATTTGTCGGGCCGAAGGCGCCGTTTGCGCGCTGGCTGCCCAAAATCGCCTCAATCCACTGTTTTGCTTCGACTTTCAACGTCTCGTCGTCCAGCGCAAACGCCAGCGCCACCAGGCCGCGCATATAATAGGGGCCGCGTTCCCAAGCCTCGCCGGAGGGCGCTCTCAGCCAACGGCTGGTGGCCGCGTTGTACTCGTTAAACAGGTGCATGTGGCCGCTCAGGCCGTTTTTTTGCAGCAGAAGCTGGTTCTCCAACCACCCGCTGGCACGGACGGCCGACAGCGGCAGCGCCGCAAACGCGTCGGCTACGAGCGCCCCTTGGTTGCTGTAGTAGTTGGCGTTGCCGGCGCGCGCGGCGGCGGCCGGCATAGACGGCACGGCCAAGATCACCAAAACCGTCAGTACCCAGGCCACCGACCTCTTCCCCACTCTCCTCAACGCTTTCACAGGTTCTCGCCTCGCTTTCTGTCTTTTGACTTTTTGACGCCTTTCGACATCTACATTATACGAGACGCTTTCTCCACTGTCTGTACGTTTTTTTGAGCATTTATGGTCATATTCTTGATTTCAGGCGTTTCGATAACAAAAATATATTTGTTCCATTGTATACCGCCGCCAAAACCGATATAATGGACAAGGTATTGCGAATGGGTACCTCTAACAACCTCGCGCCCGGCGCCACGCAGATTTTTTCCTGGCCTATTTTACAAAATGTTTAGGAGGTATGTGTGTGCAAACAGAATTGGATCAGAGAAGACTGGGGTATCTGCCCGATGAGACGCCCACGCCGGGCAAGCTGCTGGTCTTCGCCTTCCAGCAGGTGTTGGTCATGTTCCCCGCCACGGTCACCGTGGCGCTGCTGACCGGCTTTCACGTCTCCACCACCATTTTCGCCAGCGGTCTCGCCACGTTGTGCTTCTTGCTGGTCACCCGGGGGAAGATCCCGCTGTATTTCGGTTCCAGCTTTGCCTACATCGCCGCCGTCTTGAGCGTCATCGGTAGCGACCGCATCATCGATGGCATCGCCACCGACGCCGCCATCAGCGAAGCCCAGTTCGGCATCATCTGCTCGGGCCTCATCTCCATTCTGGCCGGCCTCATCGTCAGCCGCTTTGGCATGGAGAAGATCGAAAAGGTGCTGCCGCCCACGGTCACCGGCTCCATCGCCATGATCATCGGCATCTCTCTGGCGGGCACGGCCATGAACCAGGCCGCGGCTTATGCAGACGACGGGACCAGCGGCAAGGCCTGGGTCGCCGCCTTGGTCACTCTCGTCGCCACCGTACTCTTCTCGGTTTATCTCAAGGGCGTATGGGGCCAGCTGCCCATTTTGCTGGGCATCCTCACGGGTTACCTGGTCAGCGTGCCTTTGGGTCTGGTGGATTTCTCCCGCATCCTGGCCGACGGCGTGCTGGTGGCCCCCCACTTCACCCTGCCCACGCCCAATCTGACCGCCCTGCTGGCCATCATGCCCATTGCCATCGCCACCATTCCGGAGTCCACGGCTCACCTCTTCCAGCTGGACATCTATGTGAACGATCTGGCCAAGAAAAAGGGGTCGGGCGGGTACAAAATCGCCGACAAACTGGGCCTCAACCTCGTTGGCGACGGCATTGGCGACATCGTGGCCTCGCTGTTTGGCGGCCCGGGCGGCACCAACTACGGCGAGAACATCTCCACCATGGCCATCACCAAGAACTTCTCGGTGAAGATGCTGGGTGCGGCGTCCATTCTCTCCATGGTGCTCTCCTTTGTGGGGCCGCTGTCCAACCTCATCAACACCATCCCCGGTGCGGTCGTCAACGGGGCGTGTATCTTCCTGTTTGGCGTCATCGCCGCCCAAGGCGTCGCCATCATGGTCAACAAAGGGGTCGACCTGTTCGACGCCCGCAACCTGGCCGTCATCGCGGTGATGATGATCGTCGGCCTGGGCGGCCACTACGGTTTTTCGGGCAGCGGCAACATCCCCTTCCTGGGTCTGGAACTGCCTGCCATCGCCACTGCCGCCGTCGTGGGCATCGTGCTCAACCTGCTGCTGTCCATTGGCCGCAAAGAGGCCTCATGATTTGACAGCGATACACCATTCTTTGGGGAAATACAAGGAGGTCACCCGCTATGGAAAAATTGTTCAGGCTGAAAGAAAACGGCGCCAAGGTTTCCACCGAGATCCTGGCCGGTCTCACCACCTTCTTCGCCATGGCTTACATCCTGTTCGTCAACCCAGCCATGTTGTCCCAGACGGGCATCCCTTACGGTGCGGTCTTCCTGGCCACCATCTTCGCCTCGGCGGCCGGCACCTTGGTCATGGGCCTGTTCGCCAACGTCCCCTACGCCCAGGCCCCCGGCATGGGTCTCAACGCCTTCTTTACCTACACCGTCTGTTTCGCCCTGGGCTTTGCCTGGCAGGAGGCTCTGGCCATGGTCCTCCTGTGTGGCATCATCAACATCCTCATCACCATCACCAGGGTGCGCAAGCTCATCATCAAGGCCATCCCCACCAGTCTGCAAAACGCCATCGGCGGCGGCATCGGCATCTTCATCGCCTACATCGGCGTCAAGAACGCCGGGCTCCTGAGCTTCACCGCCGACCCGGGCACCTACCTGGCCCTGGGCGACGGCAATGCCGCCACCACCACGATCGTGGCAAACAGCGGCATCGTCCCCGCCTTGGTGGACTTCAATACCGCCCCTGTCATCTTCGCCGTCCTCGCTCTGGTCATCATGGTGGTCCTGGTCTCCCTCAAGGTACCCGGCGCCATCTTCCTCAGCATCATCGCCTCCACCGTCGTGGGCATCCCCTTCGGCGTGGTTGACCTGAGCGGCATTGGTGTCAGCACCGGCATCACCCAGTCTTTCTCCGAGCTGGGCGTCACCTTTGGCGCGGCTTTTGGGGCGCAGGGGATGGGGGCGCTGTTTGGCGACGCCTCACGGATCCCCTTGGTGCTCATGACGATCTTCGCCTTCAGTCTCTCGGACACCTTTGACACCATCGGCACCTTTATCGGCACCGGCCGGCGCAGCGGCATCTTCAGCGACGCCGACATGCGGGCCCTGGAGAACTCCTCGGGCTTTAAGTCCAAGATGGATAAGGCCCTGTTCGCCGACTCGGTCGCCACCTCGGTGGGCGCGCTGTTCGGCACTTCCAACACCACCACCTATGTGGAGAGCGCGGCGGGCATCGGCGCCGGCGGGCGCACCGGTCTGACCTCGGCGGTCACGGCGGCCATGTTCCTGCTCAGCATCCCCCTGGCCCCCATCGTGGGCGTCGTCCCCGCCCAGGCCACCGCCCCCGCCCTCATCATCGTGGGCGTCATGATGCTGGCGAGTTTGACCGACGTCAAGTGGACCGACATGGACGAGGCCATCCCCGCCTTCTTCGCCGCCATCTTCATGGCGCTGTGCTACAGCATCTCCTACGGCATCGCCGCCGGTTTCATCTTCTACTGCATCGTCAAACTCCTCCGGGGCCGGGCCAAAGATGTGCACCCCATCCTGTGGGTGGCCACCGCCCTCTTCCTACTGAACTTCATCATTTTGGCGGTCATCAAGTAGAACGTGTCAGCGTGTCACATGTCAGGGGGACGTATAAGTTGACACGTTTTATGTGTCAACTTATACGTCCCCCTGACATGCGTCCCTATTGACAAACATATCAGGATGATATATAATAACTATATCATCCTGATATGTTTGCTTATTTAGCAAAACCATTTATTCAGTATTTTTGTCTACGCATGTCATTGCGACGATTGCCGCCGGATGAACGCGGGGCCGGTTATGTCCGTTGACCCAGGGCCAAAAGAAAATGTTGAATTTGTGCGCGGCGAGGGTAAAATCACCATCTACCATGACGATGAAATTGAGCGCGGCTTTTGCTCGGTCTGCGGCGGCAAGAGGAAATTCAGGTCGAGTAAATGTGGTCATTATGGGAGGAAGATTACAACGTGAAAAAAAGCCGAAGCGAGGTCAATTCAATCCGACAAAAAATACGCAAGTTATTGCTTCTTTTGTCCATGTTCCTTTTTCCAATTACCCTTTACTATTTTTCTCCCGCGCTGATTATCAACGCGGGATTAGACGGGGTTGTCAGCGGGAGCTTTATTGTTTTCGTTTGTATGCTGATTAGCGGTGTTTTCTTTGGGCGGCTGTTTTGCTCTTACTTATGTCCGGCAGGTTGGTTGCAGGATTGCGCTTGCATTGTGAATGATAAACCGCCTAAACAGGGGCGGAAAAATTACATCAAATACGGGATATGGATTGTCTGGATTGCGGTGGTTGTTTTCTGCTACGTCCACAAAGGGCAGATATTGAAAATTGACTTTTTCTATCAAACAGAACATGGCATATCCGTGACTGATATTTACGGATACATAATCTATTACGGAATCATATTACTGATTTTACTCCCGTCCCTAATCGGCGGGACAAGGGCTTTTTGTCATTACTTTTGTTGGATGGCTCTCTTTATGGTGGTTGGGACAAAGTTGCGGCAACTGTTCCATATGCCAGGGCTACATATTGCAATAGACAATGACAAGTGCGTTTCCTGTCATCATTGTAAAGAAGTATGCCCCATGTGCATTGATATTTCGGATGTGGCACAGCGCGGTGATCTTAATATGGAGTGCATTAACTGCGGCGTTTGTGTTGATAGTTGTTTAAGAAAAGCCTTAACATATTCTATGCGGGGGAAGCAAAAGTAACGGCAAGGAGAGAAAACAATGGCAAATGAAAAGAAACTGGATTGTGTTATTTTGGGTTTGTTGAGCCATGAGGATTTAACTGGGTATGACATCAAGAAAAGAATTGACACCGCCTTAAAATATTTCTGGCGAGCGAGCTTCGGCAGTATCTATCCTACATTGAAAGAACTCGTCGCAGATGGTCTGGCAGAAAAAATAGATACTGCGGAAAATGACCGCAACAAGATTACTTATAGAATAACAGAGCAAGGCCGTCAGCACTTGAAAAACTGGTTGGAATTATCGGTAAAAAAAGATGAACTGCGGTATGAAACCTTGCTCAAATTGTTTTTCGCAGATGTCGCAAACCCCAAAACGTCAATTAGGCACGTTGAGAATTTTGAAGCGAGGATTAGAGCGGATTTCCCCTATCTACTGTCGGCGGTAAAGAACCTTGAAGTGGCGGACAGTAGTGATAAAGCACACATATATTATCTGCTTACAGCGAGATTTGGCGTGAAAATATATTCGGCTTACCTTGAATGGTGCGAGGAAGCGAAGCAGACGTTAGCGGGGATATGGTGATGGGCAACTTGGGACGTGTCAGGGGGACGGGCACTTTTACATCGCGGGAACCGTGTTCGTATATGTCGAACACGGTTCCCAATTGTCGGAAAATAAAATTTTTTCGTGGGGACTGCAATATTTTGGCTCCAAAATGGGATATATGAGTAGAGAGACAACTTCGACGCCGCATCTGCCGAAGATGCATGGGCACCGCGTGGAGTGAAAGACCTTGCTATTGTATCGTATGCGTGTGGGGATTGCCGTGACGAAACATGGGACGGTGGAAAGTTTTACGGAATACAGCCCCGCTGTAGCGGCGCAGGACATTGTCCAAGACGTTTATCTCAATTTTTAAAAAATGCGGGCGCCTGAAAATTTTTTCAATTTGATGCAACAATTCGGCTCTGAAAAAGGATATACAGTATAGAGGGGAGGTTTTTTCGGTGAATCGTCAGTTTGCTACCGCTGAACTTGAGAAAAAACGATTGAGGAACTTGGGGCCATGTTGGCCGACGACACGCTGCTGCCACTGGACGACCCTTCTAACACCGACAAAATTCTTGAAATTCTGGCGATCATCAGACGCAAAGAGAACAAACCCGCCGAGCTGCGCGAAGCAGAGCGGAGCGCATTCTGGACGAGACTACTGGACCGCTACGGGGATCAGCTGCCCTTCCGCCTCGAAGATGTTGTGCGTCCGCGCGAAGGCAAAACTTCCAACGGCGACGCCGGCTCGCAAGCCAGCCGGACGCGGTTTGGGCGCCGCCTTTCATGGCACAGAATCGGCAGACGATTCGCGGCGGTCGCTGTGCTGGTCACGGCGCTGCTGCTTGTGAACACGCTTGTCGCCTACGCGTTTCAGGTCAACATTTTGAGCGCGGTGGTACCCTTCACGGACGATCTGTTCCATAAAACGGTCGTGGTGTCAACAGTAGACACGCCCGGATCGGTAGGACCTCCGCAGGGCAGCCGTGTAAACGGAGGCAGTACTCTCCTTCAGACAGCCCTTGACGAATTGGGTATTACACAGCCGAACGCTCCCGGTTGGATGCCGAGCGGATTTGTGTTCGATAATCTGCAAGTTGCCGATGCACAGAGCTGCAAAATTTTAGCGGCACAGTATAAGCGCGGCAAAGAAGCGATAACGCTGACGTTTGCCCTCTACGATCAACCACTTACAGAGTTGACACGAACTCACGAAAAGAGCACAGGTACTCCATTGGAGTATGAACGCGACGGTATTATCCACTACATTTTTAACAATTTTGATGTTACAGTAGTGACATGGTTTGACGGCGTATGCGACTGCGATATTCAAGGAAATATTTCCGTCAAGGAAATGAAGTCAATCATCGACTCAATGTATTAAGGAGGGTTCATATCGTATACGCTACGGGAATGGCGGATGAAGTCGGCGCTACACAAATCGTCATACAGCGCAAGGACGGCTCTGTATGGACGGGTATCAAAACGTTTAGCCGCAGCAGTTATCCTGATTTAATCGATGAAGATTGTCTCTTCTATTCAAACAGCGTAACTTATGACGGCACCTCAGGTCAGCAATACCGCGCTGTGGTGACGATGTACGCAAAGATCGGCAGCGGCTCAAGTTCGTACAACTACACGACCAACACCGTGACCGCATAGCATGGTCTTCGCAAGACCAGACTCACGATGACCAACCGTATGTCAGGGGGACGTATAAGGTGACACGTAAAACGTGTCACCTTATACGTCCCCCTGACACGTTTTACTGAACTTCAGCATTTTGGCGGTCATCAAGTAGCGGCAAATGCGCAGCAAAAAGTGCTGGAAACCGTATGTTTCCAGCACTTTTTGTCATACTTACACGATGCGCCTAAGAGCACCCTGGGAGCGCCGGCATCCTGCCGGCCCCTTGCGGGCGGGACGCCCGCGCTCCCAGGTGAGGGCATTGCGATGGCGAACAGCGCGGTGAGAAGCGCGGCGCCTCTCAGCGCGACTCGCAATGGGAAACCAAAACCCCCGCAGAGCCTTGAATGCCAATGGCTCTGCGGGGCTTTGCTTTATATACGTCCCCGCGACACATTGTCACCCGGTTTCTTCCCCGCCAACGGCAGGGATACCAACACGGTAAACACGGTTTCATTAAACTCCCATTTCATCACGCCGCCCAAAGAATCGCAGCATTGTTTCATGCTCCTCAGGCCGATGCCGTGCCGGGCGGCGTCGGTCTTGCTTGTTTGCAAAAACTCGCCATCCTCTTTTGGCTTTCGGCCCAGGGTATTCCGAAGGATCCACAGCAGCCGCGTCCGGTTCGTCTCCAGTTCCATGTCTATAAAACGGTTCATATCCACCCGCAGACAGGCTTCGATTGCGTTGTCCAGGGCGTTCCCGATCAAGACACATGTGTCAAGCGACAAAACCTCCAGCTTTTCGGGAACTTGGATGCGCCAATTGCAGGCGATCCTGTTTCTTTCCGCCTCCTCCCTTTTGGCGGAGACAAGGGCGTCAAAGGCGGGGTTGCCAGTCGAGACGACGGGGGATGCCTTGTTTTGCATCCGCGCCACTTTTCGGATATTTTCCGCCAGTTCCTCATATTGGCCCGCCTCGCACAGGGAGAGAAAGCTTTGGACATGCAATTTAAAATCATGCATCAGCCGGCGAATCTGCGCGCGGTTCTCCGTGAGCAGCGTGATGTGTTCTCGCTGTACAGCATTCTGCTTCTCCAGCGCGGCGAGCAGTTTGTCCTTCTCAGCGCGCCGTATCAGCGCTTCCACCAGGGCAAAGATGATGATGTTCAGAAAGAAAAACACGATGATGCTGGCAATGGACAGCACGGTTCTCGGGCCGTCGTTTGAGACGGATTCCAGCGCAATCTGCATGACGACGAGTATGGAAAACAGCGGCAAACAGCACAGCGGCAGCCACAGCTTCGTCTCCGGTTTTTCAAGTTTTCCGATTCGGAAGCGCTCAAAAATTTTGATGAAGAACAACCGAAGAAAATTTGAGACGATGAGCGCTTGAAACCGGTGCGGTGTAAACTCCATGAGTGTGGCAAAAGACTCGGACTGCGGCACTGTCACAAGGAGCGCCGCCAAAAATTCGGCGAAGCTTGCCAAAAGAAGATACAGCGGCGGGGCCAGCAAAAACCAACGTGTTTTGATGCCGAAGCAGACGAAAGCGACGACAACCAGCGTGAAGATTGTCGTCAGCGCGATGAAGGCAATGCTGTCATTCAAATAATAACTGACCAAAAATTTGACCGCCGTAACGCCGCCCAGTGTGAGAACCACCACGACATTGGGCCGTTTTGCTTTTCGCTGCAAAAAAGCGGAGACAAAAACAAACGACATCACAGATTCGATTGCGGCGGTACATATTTCTATGACGATCCACATCCAAGCTTCCATGGCGACCTACTCCTTTCGGCTCGGCCTTCGCCAGACGCACTTTTGGCACCTAACCCATACACTCGCGGACACGGTCCAAATATTTTCGGCTCACGGGAATCTCAGTCCCGTCTTTCAAAGAGACGTGGTCGTCAAAGGTGATGAAGATATGCGCCATGTTGATCAAGTACGACTGGTGCGTACGGACAAACCGCTCCCGTGTCAGCTTTTCTTCTTCGTCGGACAACTTGCCAATGTAGTAAAATTCTCCCTCTAGGGTGACCGCGCGTATATAATGTCCGTCGCTTGCCAAGTAGAAAATGTTGGACAGCGGGATGGTTTTGTCTCCGCCGCCTTTGAGATGAATGGTGTAGACGGACGTTTGCCTGTGGGCAAGCAACACTTGCAGCCGCGCCAACGTTGTGTCAAAATTCACTTGCGACACGGGTTTTACCAAGTAATCCGACGCCGTAACGGAAAAAGACTGTGCCATATATTCCTCCAAGTATGTAATAAACACCACCAACACGTCCAAATCCAAAGTCCGAATCCGCTGCGCCACTTCAAAGCCGTCCATCTCGGGCATGGAGACGTCCAAAAATACGATGTCAAATCTTCCCATTGCAAGGTGACGGCAGAACTCCTCCCCGGACAGATATGTCTTTATTTTCAAAGGCAAATCGTCCTGTCGTTTTGCGTAATCGGTGAGAAGGCCACGTAGATCTTCGACACACCGTGCTTCGTCGTCACAAATGGCAACACGCATGCAGCTCGCTCCCTTCGCTTTTGTGGCATGGGTATTATATACATTTTCGTGTCAATTACATCCTTGAACCGACCTACCGCTTCGTTCTTTCCCATCCCAAGTGCGTCAAGGCCATCAAGGGCAAGAAAACCGACAAGCGGGACGCCAAGTGGATATCCAACATCTTCAAGCACGATCTACTCGGCGGGAGCTTTATCCCGCAGAAAAGTCAATTACTTGATTTCAAAGATTCCAAGTCCTTCTTGGTCAGAAAAGGATGTTTAACAAGTATTGATACCAAACTTGTTAAGGCGAATACGCCAATCGATATGTTTGAGATCACATGACTCGATACACCACACATATACAATACCGCAAGCGTAAGCATTGCGGTCGCAAACAATCCTGTTAAGACGCTTGCTTTTTTTTAATGAATTGTTACACAGTAACGCCGGATTTTCTGCTGCAATGCGCCTGAGCCGGACAGTAGCGACAAGTGTGAATGCACCATAGTATCCAGCAACAAATAGTGTAGCAACTGTGCAAACCAATCGCACCATTGTCTCTACAAACCACATCAATGTAATATAATTAATCATATTTCCTCCCTCCTTTCAAAAGCAAAGATATACCAACACATCAGTATGTACTACTGATGTGTTGGTAATTAGATGGAATCTTGGCTACCGCTTCGTACAGCACATTATTTTTTTAAAAATGCATATTATCAGTAGCGTAGTAGCAATCGTCAATTGCCATCATACAATTGTTGTTTTGATTAGCGACTTCTCTTCCCGCGGTCGCAGCTGTACCTGTCAGTGATGCTGTAGAAATAAGAGCTGCAATTGCAGCAGCTGACAAGATGCCTGCCGATGCGACTGCCATTCCCGACAATATTCCAGCGAAGAGCGCAGAAACACCTGCAGTTGTTGTTTTTGATGCGAACGAAGTTTCTAAGACTGCCAGTGTGTGTACCGAATCCTTAAACGCATTCGCTTGAGTCACATTTGAGCTGTTTTCCCATATTTTCAACTAATAAGTCCCAGAAGTACCGTCAAGTTTCGGGCGAATCAGTTTGCGCCCGGCGATAAGACCATCCTGCTCGCGCAACAACCGTCGTAGCTTTCGTACCCCGGCACAGGGCATTTGCGTGTGCCAGTAATCAAGCCGCTTCTTGATCTGTTCTGCGCGCTCCAGCGCTTCTGGATCCGGTGTGCGCTCCTTCTGTAGGCTGTCCAGCGCCCTACGCCCAGCAGCTCGCACCGGCGCTTCATCGTCAGACCATATGATTCATCCTGGTCAAAGGAACCTCCTGTTCGCTTCGGTTTTGGCTCGTACTGCCAGCAAAAAGTCGCGTTCCATTGTCAACTGGCCTACTGTCTTGAGCAACCTGTCCTTCTCCGCCATTGCCGCCTGTTCGGCCTTCTGCCGAGCTTTCTCGGCACTCGGTCCCTCAAACACACCCGGCGCCTTTGCCAAAAACTCCCTCTTCCATGTCGCCAGTTGGTTCGGGTTGATTTCATGCTCTGCTGCGATCTCTCCCAGTGTCCGTGCCTCCCGCAGCACCTCAAGCACTACCTTTACTTTGTATTCGCTTGTGAACTTCCGCTTCCGTCCCATCTGTGTGCACCTGCCTTCCTCTTGTCTCTTTTAGTCTATCAGGTCCACACTCCGTTTTCAAATTTTCTGTCGTTCCCTATGGGGACATTATACAAAATCGCAAGTCCATCATTGACGACAGAATGGTCAAACTGGTCGTCGATTGCGAACTGTGTTGAGGTGAACATGATGAGTCAGAATGTGATGATCCCTCTGAAGTTCGTGGACACGATGATTGAACTGCTGGGGCACTGGGATATTTCCAAGCATCCGCCTGTCATCCGCTACAATTACGACGATGTCCTCTGTGCGCTGAAAATGAAAAAGTGGAAGTGCGAACTCCATGACGCATATTCCAAAATTATCCAGGCCTATGACCAGCAGACCAGAGACGAGGCCAGAATCTACTACCTGAGGCTAAAAAATCGGTTCGTTTATGAGAAGCACAGCCATCTCTAAACTATCTTTCTCTGGCTACCATTGCCCACCCGCGTGTACGCGGGTGGGCTCCTCTCTGCAGTTTCTCCTTGGCCCCCTCACTTAGTGGGCACTGCTTTCGACTATTCGTGGGCAACTTGCTCCGGCTGTTGACGGGCACTTAGCTTCGGCGGCTACAATTAGCGTTTGACATCCCGAACCGTAAAGATTGCACACATCAACCCGATCACGAAAACGACAACAGTATAGACAAGATAGGGTGCGAGAGACTCCATGTGCTGACTGTTTTCATAGAAATTGAACGCGCCGCTCAGTGTATAGCGCTTTATGAGGTCGATCCCCAATAAACT
>JAISCT010000061.1 GCA_031265355.1 Oscillospiraceae bacterium
GTCAGACAAGGCGGCGGGTCCCGCTGATACTGGCGTGTATCAGCGGGTTCCGCCAACGCTGTCTGGCGGGAAAAAGACCGGCGCTTGGTAAACATTTAGGTGACACAGTCTACTAGTACCTTGTTGCCGCGAAGCGGCAACAAAAAACAAGAATTTGGGTTGTGGGTTGCAGGTGCAACCCACGTTAGTATAACCATCCGCACATGTACATACACGGCCGCGCACTGTTGGCTGAATTCGTTGTTCACTGTCTTTCGTTGTAGATTTCTATTGATTTATGTGCGCGCATGTAGTATGATAAAATTCGTGAGTGGTAAAAACAGCCGAAAAGGCGGGGCTTGCCCTGCCATTTTTTCGTGTTTTAACCACTATATCTTGTGGTAGACCACAAGATATAGTGGTGTCCCGCCACAAACGGCCATTATCAATTATCAATTGTTACGTCAGGTGGTGTGGAGTGTGAGCCGAAAAGGGATGCGTCTTTGCGCGTGGCCGCTGTTGGCCCTGCTCTTCACCGCCCTGGTGCTGTTTCCGCTCCTCACGCTGCCCGGGCGCCCGGTCGTGGGGTTCGACGTCTCCGAGCCGCTCGCGTCCGGCGCTGGCCCTGTGTTTTATCCGGCGCCGGCGAGCGCCGTCGGCGCCGCCTCTCAGGCGGAGCTCTGCTTTCGGCAGGCGGCCGTTTTTCTCTGCACCGGCTACTTCGCCGCGAATCAAACCGCCCGCGCGCTGCGGCACCGGGTGTCCGCGCTGTGCGCGGCATTGCTGCTGTCCGCCGGGCTCGGCGCCTTTTGTTGGATGCGGCCGGCCCGCGCGGCGCCCCCCGCCAAGCGCCGCCTCCTCCTGGCCCAATTCCTAGGCGGGCACGCGCCGCCCAATCAACGACTATCCTCACGACACCCTCGCTTTCTCCGCGGCCACAGATGGATTGCGGTCCGCTAAAATTTACAGATGAAAGACGTGAATATCATGAGAAGAAAATATCTTTTCCCTCTTGTGCTCGTGGTGACGCTGCTGCTCACCTACGTGGCCTTCTTTGGGTTTGAGCTCTATCCTCTCGATCTGAAAGGCGCGTCGGAGATGCGCTTTGGCATCGACATCCGGGGCGGCGTCGACGTCGCGTTCTACCCGAAAGACCTGAACCGCGCCCCCACCGCAGCGGAGCTGGAGATGGCCCGCACGATCATCGAAACCCGCCTCGACCAGCGAAACATCGTGGATCGCGACGTCACGATCGACAGCGAAAACGGCTATGTCTTCGTGCGTTACCCCTGGCGGGCCGACGAGACTGAATTTGACCCAGGCAAGGCCATCGAGGAACTCGGCAGCATGGCGCAGCTCACGTTCAGAGATCCCGACGGGACCGTCGTCCTCAGCGGCGAGCACGTGGACTCCGCCAACGCGGAATTGGACCAGAGCAGTCAGTCCCTCTCCAACGCCAGTTTTCTCGTGCGCCTGAAACTGAAGCCGGAGGGACGCACGCGCTTTGCCGAGGCCACGGCGCGTCTCGTGAACCAGCAAATCTCCATCTATATGGACGACGCCATGATCTCCTCGCCCACCGTTCAGGAGGCCATCGACTCCGACGAGTGCGTCATCACGGGCAGCTTCACGAGCGCGGACGCCACGCTCCTCGCCAATCAGATCAACTCCGGCGCGCTGCCGTTTGGCATGACGACGAACAACTACAGCGCAATCAGCCCGATCCTCGGCGCCAACGCGCTGGAGGTCATGGTCCTCGCCGGCCTGATCGCGTTCATCCTCATCTGCCTCGCGCTGATCTTCTACTACCGGCTGTCCGGCGTGGTCGCCAGTATCTCGCTGCTGCTTCAGGTAGCGGGCCAGCTCCTGCTCCTGCTGAGTTTCGACCTCACGGTGACGCTGCCCGGCATCGCGGGTATTATCCTGTCCATCGGCATGGGTGTGGACGCCAATATCATCATCGCGGAGCGCATCCGCGAGGAACTGCGCAGCGGTAAATCCATCGCTTCGGCGGTGACGTTCGGTTTCCAGCGCGCCTTCTCGTCGGTGTTCGACGGCAACATCACGGTGCTCATCGTCGCGTTCATCATGCTGTTCTTCGGTTCGGGCGCGATCCTCTCGTTCGCCTACACTTTGCTCTTCGGCATCATCATGAACTTCGTGGCCGGCGTATTGGCGACGCGGCTCATGACTTTCTCGCTCACCCAGTATGCGCCGCTGCGCAAGACAAGCGCCTTCCTCTCCAAGCGCTCCCTTGAGAAGCGTGAGGTCAGGATCTTCCCGTTCTTTGAGAAGCGCAAGATCTATTTCTTCATCTCCGGCGGCATCGCGCTGCTCGGCGTCGTCATGATCTTTGTGAACGGCGTACGGCTCGACATCCAATTCACGGGCGGCTCGATTTTGAAATATACGATGTCGGAGACCGTTACGCTGGATGCGGAGGACGCGGCCGGGGTCGCCTCGGAGGCTCTCGCCGGCCGTCTGGTCACGGCGCAGATCACCACCGACTTCGCCACCGGCGAGAAAAAGCTGGTTCTCAACATGGCGGGCAACCAGACTCTGACCAATGAGGACACCCAGCGCGTCACCGAGGCGCTGCAGACGCGTTACCCGGAACAGGCCTTTGAGATGGCCGAGATCAACAACGTGGCTCCCTTCTTCGGGCAGCGTTTCCTGCAAAACGGCGCCATCGCCATCCTGCTCTCGGCGCTGCTCATCATCTTGTACGTGGCGTTCAGCTTCCGAAAGATCCATGGCCTCTCGGCCGGCATCATGTCGCTGGTTTCACTGTTCCACGACGTCTTCGTCGTGTTCTTCACCTTCGTCATCTTCCGAATCCCCATCGGGGACTCGTTCATCGCCGTGGCGCTGACGATCTTGGGTTATTCGATCAACGACACCATCGTCATCTATGACCGCATCCGTGAAAACACGATGCTGAGCAAGAACGAGCCCGTGGAGAGCCTGGTAAACCGCAGCATCTCGCAGAGCTTCACCCGCTCGCTCTACACAAACCTGGCCGTCTTCGTCAGCGTGGTACTTGTCTACATCTTCGCCGCCGGCAACGGCCTCGACTCCATCATCAGCTTCGCGCTGCCCATGAGCATCGGCACCATCAGCGGCTGCTACTCCACCATCTGCATCGCCGGTCCGCTGTGGACCATGTGGCAGAGGCGCAAAGGCGCCAAAGCCGCGTAAGCGCACGGCGTCTCCCCGCACCCACATGGCTCTTCAAGAGACGGCGTCAGGCTTGCCCGACGCCGTCTCCTATGTCTGGAACCGGAGAGGATCCCGCCGCGCCTGAGTCCTCCCCGACCGTTTTGGGAAAAGACCCCCTTGAACAATAGAGGTTTTGGTGTTATTATGGATAGTAGGGAGGGTTTCTCATCATTTCTGCCGCCGACCGACCGGCGTGCCCATGCGGCGCGGAGGTTGTCCATGCCGAACAACGAGCTCTTGACACCCGCTCCGCCGCCTGTTATGATGTGACCGTGCGAACAACGAACGAATCCGTGTAAATATCCGCCGAAGCTTACTTTTCCCGACATGCTTTTGATACGATATATTAAATGGTATGTCCATGGTTGTATCAAACAAAATGTTATGTCAACTAAAAACGGGGGTAATGTCATGCGAAATGTGTTCGAAAACAATAGTCCGCACGCCCATTTTTCGTGGAAAAATTTGGGAGACATCGAGGAGGGCCGCGGCGATCTCGGCGAGGAAATGCCCGTACTCGTGTATCGTCTGATGCAGTACACCATGTTGGACGTACTGAGCCAGTCCCTCGGCCTAGAAAAAGCGAATGAATTTTTCCGGGCGGCGGGCCATCTCGCAGGCACGGAATACGCCAAAAACACCCTAAATCTGCAACTCGACTTTGACGGTTTTCTTTCGGGCTTGCAGAAGTCTCTCAAAGATCTAAAAATTGGAATTCTGCGCATGGAATCTTTCAATGCGGATACCGGCGCCATCTTGCTGACGATAGGTCAGGATCTGGACTGCAGCGGTCTTCCGGTGACCTATGAAAATGTCTGTGTCTATGACGAGGGATTCCTGTCCGGCATCTTGGAAACGTACACCGGGCGAAAATGCGCCGTTCGAGAAGTGGATTGTTGGGCCAGCGGAGACCGGGTCTGCCGGTTCGAAGCTGTGATGACGGAAACGCCCGCATAAGGAGGTCTCCGAGGCCCGGCATGGCTGAGAAAGAAGCATAGGGTATAGGGAGAGAGACGTGTCGAATCAAAACGCGGATCTTCTGTTCGGTTTCCTGAGAGATATTATCTATAAACCTTCCAGTGCTTCTCTGGATGTGGACCAGCTGGACGATGATTTCCGCGCGCTGGGCGAGGGGCTTATTTATTTTGCCAAATGCATTGAGGAACAGCGCCGTTTCGCGATGGCACTGTCCCGCGGGGAACTGCATATCCCGGTCCCTCCCCCCGACAACATGCTGGCCGCCCCCTTGAAGGCCCTGCACGGCAGCCTGCTTCATCTCACATGGCAGTCTCAGCAGGTGGCCAAAGGGGATTATCAGCAGCGCGTCGATTTCATGGGTGAATTCGCCGAGGCTTTCAATACGATGGTCAAACAGCTCGACGCGCGCGCGCGTTCCATTGAACGGGAAATGGAACTGAACCGGAGCAAGACACAGGCTCTTGAGCAGAGCAACGCCCTGCTCACGAGCCTCACATCCAACGCGCCGCAGATGATCATCGTGATCAGCGACGAGGATGGCAGCACGCTGTTTGAAAACGATTCCGCGAAGGGTCTTCTGCAGACACAGCCGACGCTGATTTCCCGACTGCTGGCGCTCGATGAGAGCGACAAGAGCAACACCCCCGGGTATGATCTGGAAATCGTGCTGGGGAACACGCCCCGGTATTTTTCAGTCGCCTCTTACTCCTTGCACTGGAGCGGGCAAAACGCCACCGCTTTTCTGCTCAACGACGTCAGCACCGACATCCAGCTGTTCAAGAAACTGGAGAGCCACGCCTACTACGACAACTTGACCCTGCTTCACAACCGGTATTACGGCATGCAGCTCTTCCATCAGTGGCTGGGAGAAAATCGGGAATTTATCCTTTGCTTTGCAGACCTGGACAATCTAAAATATGTCAACGACACCTTCG
Source organism: Oscillospiraceae bacterium (assembly GCA_031265355.1). Classification (NCBI taxonomy): domain Bacteria; kingdom Bacillati; phylum Bacillota; class Clostridia; order Eubacteriales; family Oscillospiraceae; species Oscillospiraceae bacterium. Next base: position 5,112 of record JAISCT010000061.1, read on the forward strand.
GCCACGCCGAGGGCGACGCTTACATCAAGAAAGCAGCTCATCTGTTGCAGTACACGTTTGAGGACGCTGTCTCTTGCCGTCTGGGCGGCGACGAATTCATGTTACTGATTCCCCACTGCACGGTCGGCGAGGCGGCTCGCCTCATGGAGGCGCTGCGTGTTCATCTGGAAAACGCTCATCAGGACAAGCCCTACCTCAGCAACATCAGTTACGGCATTGTCGAGGTCCGCGCCGACAACGTCCTGCCGGCCGGCGAGCTCCTGAGCATGGCCGACGAAGCCATGTATTTATACAAACGCACGTACAAAAAAACTTTCCATATGCGTTCCCTTTGAGATGTCCTGTCCTTTGTCTCGTCTCATATCTAAGGGTCTGTCGAAAAATAACCTGTACATTTGACTTGCCCTTTTGCGCCCCGGCCGCGTTGCCGGAACCCTTGAATACTACAAGTATTCGCGGAACCCGGCGCCTTGCTGGGACACAAAATTGCTGCGCCAACTGCACACTTTATTTTCCGACAGACCCTAATGTGGGTTGCACCTGCAACCCACAACCCACATTCTTGTTTTTTGTTGCCGCTTCGCGGCAACAAGGTACTATCGTCCATCCGGGCCGCCGTGGAGCGGCCCTTTTTGCGCGGCGGCTCCCTTCGTCAGCGCGCCGTTGAGAGATACCGCTCCTCTTCGCTGAAGAGGCAGCCGCAATACTTTTGCCGGTAGAGGCCCATCTCTCTGGCGGCCTGCTGACCGGCGCGAAAGAGCGGGCGAAAGTCTCGGTAAAGGAAGGCTACGCCGTGGCGGGCCGCCGCCGCCGCCGCCGCGGTCCGCAGCGCTTCGTGGTCCTGGTACGGGCTGATGAGCAAGGTGGTAGAGAAGCTGTCGCACCCATGCGCCGCCGCGCGGCGCGCGGTCTCTTCGAGCCGCACACGGTAGCAGTGAACACACCGGTTCGTCCCATCGGGGCCGACCTCCGCCAAAAAGGCCCGCAATCCGTACTCGCCCTGTTGCACAAGCGCGGCTCCGATCCGGCCCGCGTAGTCGATCAGGGCGTCCCGCCGGCTCCGATACTCCGTGAACGGGTGAATGTTGGGGTTGTACCAGAATAGCGTCGGCTCGATCCCCTCCCCACGCAGCGAGGCCACGCATTGGATCGAACACGGCGCGCAACAGACATGCAGCAGCGTCACGGGCCGTCACCTCCTGTGTCTAAAATGTTAAATTTTCCCTTTTCGTCGCGACGCGAGACCGCCAAATCGGGGCCGCGCCGCAGACCGGTTCGCCGCCGTGCGGGACCTTGCCGATTATTATATCTCACCGGCGCAAAAAGTCAACGTTTTTCGCCCGGCGATTCGGCGCTGCCCGCATGTTGACAGTTTGTGATACAATGGAAAGGGAGTTTGGCAACATACAGTCAGAGCGAAGCGACCGGCGCTCAATCCGGCCTGCTGGGGCGGACTCTGCGCCGGGAGTGAGGAGGAGTGCCCATGTACGACACCATCGCCGCCATTTCCACGGGGCCGGCCACCGGCGCCATCGGCATCGTCCGCCTCAGCGGCGCCGACGCCGTGACCGCCGCCGGTCGGCTCTTTCGCGCCGACAGCGGCCGCGCGTTCGCGGAAGCCCCGGCGCGCCACATGATCGGCGGCGCGCTGTGCGACTTGTCCGGCCGCGTGCTGGACCGCATCCTGGCGGTCGTGTTCCGCGCCCCGGAGAGTTACACGGGGGAGGACATGGTGGAACTCCACTGCCACGGCGCCCTGCCCGTGCTGCAGGAGGCGTTGCGGACCCTCTACGAGCTGGGCGTCCGGCCGGCCCGGCCGGGCGAATTCACCAAACGCGCCTTTTTGTGCGGCCGCATAGACCTGACGCAGGCCGAGGCGGTTGCTGACCTGATCTCGGCCCAGACCGCCGACGCCGCGCGCAACGCCGCCGGGCAGATCGGCGGCGCGATCAGCCGTGAGATCGAAGCGGTCTATGCGTTGGCGACCGACCTCTGTGCACAGTTTCGCGCCGAGGTCGATTTCCCGGAGGAAGACGTCCCTCCTCTGTCCTTGTCGGAGGCCTCGGTCTCTCTGCGGGCGGCGGCGGTCCGGCTGACGGCCCTGGCGGACACCTATGCGCGCGGACGGATCCTGCGCGAGGGGGTGCGGTGCGCGATCATCGGCCGGCCCAATGTGGGCAAATCCTCTCTGCTGAACGCCCTGTTGGGGTTTGACCGGGCCATCGTGACCGACCGGCCCGGTACAACGCGGGACACGCTGGAGGAGTCCGTACACCTGGGCGGCCTGTGGCTGCGCGTCTCCGATACGGCGGGGCTTCACGAGGCGGGCGACGAGATCGAGCGTCTGGGCGTGGCCCGTGCCCGTCTGGCGGCGCAGTCCGCGCAGCTTCTCTTCCTTGTGCTGGACGGGTCCATGCCGATCGCAGACGAAGATCGGGCCGTGATGGACCAGGTGCGGGGCCGGCCCACCGTCGTCGTGGTCAACAAATCCGACCTGCCGGAGTGCATTGAGATGGATGTGCTGGAGGCGGCTTTTCTGCATGTCTGCCGGGTCTGCGCCGCCAGCGGCGACGGACTCACACAACTCGATTCTCTGGTCCGGCGCCTCTTCGAGTTTGGCGCGCCGCCCTGCGACGGCAGCCTGTTGACAAACGCGCGCCATGCCGAGGCGGTGGCCCGCGCCGCCGACGCACTGACCTCGGCCGCCGACGCGCTGGCGGGCGGCATCACCCCCGACGTCGTACTCACGGAGCTGGAGACCGGGCTGGACGCGCTGGGCGAGATCACCGGCCGGCGTATCTCCGAGGACATCATGCACCGCATATTCGAACGCTTCTGCGTAGGCAAATGACGTACGCCGGCGACACGGGTCCACAGCGGACCCATGCCGCTTCGTTTCCATTGACAGCCTCCATACGCGCGGGTATAACGCAATTGATATTGACAATGGACAATTGTCGGCTGTCAGTTCGGTGCTGCAACGGGCAATTTTGCAGAAAAATTCACAGAGAGAAGAGGAGCTGCCATGAAGAAGTTGTTGTGTCTGCTGCTGGCCGGTGCGCTGTTGGCGCTCTCGGCGGCCCCCTCCGCGTTGGCGGCCCATTACACAAACCGCGCCGATGAACTGAGCGATCTGGGTCTCTTCCTCGGCACCGGCGTCGGCTACGCACTGGACCGCGCGCCCACGCGCGCCGAGGCGGCCGCCATCCTCGTGCGGCTGCTTGGGAAAGAGACGGACGCCCTTGCCGGGGTTTACACGCATCCGTTTGAGGATGTACCCACATGGGCCGACGATTATGTCGGGTATCTGTTCTCCCACCAGCTGACAAACGGCGTCAGCGCGACGCGTTTCGCACCGGGGGACGTCTGCAGCGCTCAGATGTTCGCCGCCTTCATCCTGCGCGCCCTCGGTTATTCGGAGGCCGCCGGCGATTTCACCTACAGCGGCGTGCTCGCCTTTGCTGAGGATCTGACGCTGGTGGACGGGCGCCTGCTTCGAGATGAGTTTTGGCGCGATCAGGCGGTCGCCGCCATGTACAACGCGCTGTTCACACGCCGCAAAGGCACCTCCGCCACGCTACTGGAGACCCTCGCGGACGAGGGCGCCATCTCGGCCGACGCCGCCGCCGCGCTGCTCGACAAAGCGGCGCGCCTGCGGGCGCTGAACGCCGCCATCAGCGCCGACCCCGTGATGCGTACCGACGCGGCGGCGCTGAACCTTGAGGCATCGATTACCGTGACGGACAGCACCCCACTGTCACCCTCAAGTGAGAAAATCTTTTCCTCCGGTGTTTCGCGATGGATCTATCGGGCGGGACAGCTTGAGATGGAAAACAGGCTCACCGTCCACCTCGGAGAGAGTGACCCCGCTGCATACGAGACCGCGTACTACATCAAAGACGGTTTCCTCTACCTGGATACGGACGGGACGCGGACCTATACGTCGCAGGATCTCTCCGCATTGTCTCCGGCGCAACCGGAGATGTGGAGGCTGCAGGCCCGCTCCTACCTGGTGGACGATATTGTCCGCACCTCCGCGCCGGAGGGAACGCGCTATACATACGCGACCCAGGCGTTCTCTCTCGACCGGCAATTTGCCCTCACCCTCCAGGCCCTGGACATCGACATAGACACAGCCTCCTTCGACGCGTGGAGCGAGCTCCTTTTCGCCCCCAACGGCGCGCTCCGGGCGATCACCACAGGCGTCACCGTCTACGCGGACAATCTCACCGCCTCATTCTCCGGGACCCAGACCATCACGGCCTACGGCAGCGACGTCGTCGTCGACTTCCCCGATTTCACAAACTGGGGCGAATTCGTCCCAGACCTGGACCCCGACACGGCGCTCCCCCTCGCGTGATCTCTCTCCCGCGGCTTACGGCACAGACGGGCCGATACAAGACGTCAACCATGTCAACCATAAGGCAAGCCAATCATGAGACAAGAAGAAAGAAGGTACAATTTGATGAAAAAGCTCCTGAGTTTGTTGTTGATCGGTGTGTTGCTGGCTCTCGCGGCGGCGCCTTCCGCGCTGGCGGCGCAGTTTACCGACCTCGCCGACGCATTGAACGCCGTGGATCTTTTCCGCGGCACCGGTTCCGGCTACGCGCTGGACCGCGCGCCCACGCGCGCCGAGGCGGCCGCCATCCTTGTGCGGCTGTTGGGCAAGGACGCGGAGGCCCAATCCGGGACCTATACGCACCCGTTCGAGGACGTGCCCGCGTGGGCCGACGGCTATGTCGGGTACCTGTCCGCCCATCAGCTGACCAACGGCGTCAGCGCGACGCACTTTGCGCCGGATGCGACGTGCAGCGCCCAGATGCTGGCCGCCTTCGCCCTGCGCGCCTTGGGCTATTCGGAGGCCGAGGGCGATTTCACCTACGACGGCGTGCTCGCCTTCGCCGAGGAGCTCGGGTTACTCAATGACGACTTGTTGGCAGGCGATTTCCATCGCGACGAGGCGGTCGCCGTCATGTACAACGCGTTGTTCACCCCCCAGAAAGGCGCCGACGTCCCGCTTCTGACGGCCCTCGCGGCCGAGGACGCCGTCCCCGCCGACGCGCCCCTGGTCAGTCAAGCGAAACTGCTCCAGATGCTGAACGACGCCATTGCGGCTGATCCCGTCTCACAGTCCGAGGCGATCTCCGTGGCTGTCACCACGCACGTCCTCACGGAATACTCCGATCCCGAGACGGTGGGACTCGCCGGCGCCACGAGCGTGGAGATCACGAGCGCCGGGAACGTCACCGTCATCTCGAAAGACGGCAAACTGGTGGGCATGGCCCAGGAGATCACAGCGGAGACGCACGGTGAGAGCATCAAGACGCAGGCTTATTGGAAAGACAATGTCATGTACATGGATGTGGGCGGCCAGCGGGTCAAAACGGACCTGTTCGGTCAGGACATCGCAGACAACCTGCCCGACGTTGACTCCGTGACCAATCTGTCCGACCTTTCGCGCGCCCACCTGCCCTCCTATCTGGTGAGCAAGCTGTCCATGACCGCCGACGGGGGTGGCACTCGTTTTTCATTTGCGATCCCGGCGGAGACCATGCAAGAGATCCTTGATGTCGCTCTTCAGTCCGTCTCTTCCATGGCCGTGACGCTGGATCCGGAAGCGGACCCGGAGGAGCTGGAAGCTTCTTTGGCGAAGTTTAACATGGAGATTGGCCCCCTATTGTACGAAATCGCGTTTGACGCGGACGGCAGGCTGAAAGAGATCAACATCGAGCTCACTACGGAGATCCCCAATCTTGGCGGCATGCGCTCCCATCTGCGCAGCACCATCCTCGTCGCGGCCTATGGCGACGCCGTCACCATCGAGTTCCCCGATCTCGCAAATTGGGAGAGCGAGGCCGCGTAACGATGGCAGCCATTCTGTAAACAACGGGCGCCGGTCCGGCCGTATGGCCGCCGGCGCCCATGCCGTTTGTCGGAGCAGGCAGATGGTTCAAGGGTCACCATTCGGGTCCCTTCACAGATCCGGTCTGGCAGGCTGATGTCTCGCGGCTCTTGACATCTTCGATAGGATGTGTATAATATAATTGTTCGCAATTAAATTTGTATCAATCAACAAACTTTTGGAGGTGTCGGTATGAACAGCGTGATTTACGCCACAAAGACGGGCAACACAAAAAAACTCGCGCTTGCCGTGGCAAAGGGCGCGGGCACAGCCGCGCAATCGGTGGAGGAGGCCGGCGCAATCAGCGGCGTTGATACGCTGTTTGTCGGCGCGTCCGTGTACGCAGGCAAGATTGACGAGAAACTGCGCGGTTTTCTCGTCAATCTCACCCCCAATACCGTGAGGCGCGTTGTGGTATTTGGCTCGGCAATGGGTAAGAGGTCCGCGCTCACGGAGATCCGCTCACTGCTCACGGCCAACGGCGTCGCCGTATACGACAAAGAATTTTTCTGCAAAGGGCAGTTCCTGCTTTTCAACCGAAATTGCCCTGACGCCGGCGATTTGGCGAACGCGGAGGCATTCGCGAGAGAAATGGTCGGAGGGCGGTAACTTGAGCGATGAAGGACTCAGGCTGAACAATCAACTATGTTTTCCGCTTTACGCCGCGTCAAAGGCGGTCGTGGCAAGATACACGCCGTTTCTGGATGAAATCGGGCTGACCTATACGCAGTACATCACAATGATGGTACTGTGGGAGATCAAAACGATCGGTGTAAAGGAACTCGGCAAGCGGTTGTATCTTGACTCCGGAACGCTCACGCCCGTGCTGAAGCGGCTTGAAGGCAAAGGGCTGATTACCCGCGAACGCAGTAAAGAAGACGAACGCACGGTAACCATTGGCGTCACAGATCTGGGCAACCAACTCAAAGTGCAGGCGGCGCAAGTGCCGCTGAAAATGGCAGCGTGTATGCCGCTGTCACGCGAGGAGGCGGCGGTCCTGTATGAGCTGCTCTACAAGCTGTTGGAACAATCGGTTCTCCGATTATAACCCGACTATCTTTACCGTGATGTATTACCCGACCTCCCAAAACATCATTGTGGTTTCCTGATTGGCGTAGGCGTAGGCGCGGTTTTTTCGATTCTCGATAATCGCCGCGACGCGCTCAAAGAGAGCGGCCTCGTCGATGACGCCGCTTTCGCTCGCGGCGATTTCAGCTGCTTTCGCGGCGGGGATCAGCGCGCCGTCCCTTGGATTGTCCTTGTTCTTTCGGTTTCCCATTTGTTTCTTCCTTCCGCTGGTATTTTTTCACTATCCCCGCCCCCGTTCAGCACCCGGCCGGGCGGGTAGCCGCAGAGCGTCCCGATCAGTTTGGCGAGAGTTCCCGATATGGTCGTCCGCCTGCCCGCGACAATCTGATAAATATAGTTCGGGCTGACGCCTGTGGAATTGCCATTACGTCAGATACAATCTTTCGCAAAACCGCTTGCCCGTCGCCGTTCGGAACACATTCCGGTATGCAGCCTCAATCGCCGGGCGAGTCATTTCTTCCTCATACATATTCACAAGAAAGTCAGCTTCAAGCAGGAATTTGATAATCCGGCCCGTCAATACCTGTATAGGTGTGGTGGTGTTCAACGAGAAAGACCACACGCTCAACAACCGGCGGCTCGAATCCAAGCCTGCCGAGCATTGCGCGGGCTGCCGCGCCACCCTCACGTTCCTGATACTTGCCCGCGCTGCTTTTGCACTTTTCCAAACTCGGCTTAATGCCGATGTCGTGGACAATGGCGGATGTTTCAAGAATAAACAGCGTATCTTCCGGCAAATTTTCAAGTTCGCCGATTGTCTTGGCGTAGCCGCGGACTTTCAGAAAATGCCCCACTCGGTGAGGAACGCCGCGTTCGTACTCCGTCATCGCGTCAATGAGCCGCGACAGCTTGCTCATAAGCCTTGTCCCTCCAATAATTCAAAGTGGCGCTTGCGGCAGCTGATTACGCGCTCTGCCTTTAATCGCGACATCTCCGCCGACAACGCGCTACGCTCCACCAGCAGCAGCATTGCCCGGTTTCCCTTTCAGAACCTCACGCATTTTCGATGCGAGCATATCGCAGACATCCTGTGGGTGCGTGACCATCAGCATATGCCCTCCCGTATGAAGCGTCACCATTTCTTTGTGCGGCGCGCGGAGTTGCTCGAACACTTTCCGTGTGTATTCCGGCGTGAACAGCCTGTCGCCGCTGTCGGCGACGACGTACAGCGGGCAGCGGACGCTGCCGTCCGTCAGACCGGGGAAACGCGTCGTGAACAGGCTTGCGAGAAAGTGGAGCGAGTAGCGTTTCAGGCACAGCGGATCGCGCTCGAACGGTTCCCAAACCTCCGGCTCCGTGCCGATGCGGGCGCGGTCGAGGTAAAAGCCAAGCGGCAGCTCCAAATCCGGCAGCAGCTTCGCAAGAAGTTTCAGCGCACCCTGAATCGGACGGTACACGCGCCCAAGCCACCTTGGGAAACGCGAAACGGTTATGCTGTCCGGCAATTCCGACAGCAGCACATTGTGCGGGAAGGCCGCCGCGATTCGCCCGTCCTCGGCGGCCAGCGCCACCGCGACAATGCCGCCTTGACTGGAGCCCATCGCGATGACGGGCAATCGGAAACGCTCCAACGCAAATGTCACGGCGTCGCGCCCGTTTTGCACGATGTCACGGAGCGTATAACGTTTCACGTCGCGGGGGCTTTTGCCGTGTCCGACCGGGTGCAGGCCAACGATGGCAAAACCACGCTCCGCGAAGCCGCGCAGCAGCGGCTCGTAGTACAGCGGGTGAACCATCGTCGCGGGAATGAACACAACGGCAGCCTCCGGCGCGGGCGGTTCCCACACGGACAGGACAATCCGCGTACCGCTGGATGTTATGGCGTGTTCCGAGTAAGCTGTTCGTTTCATATCGCTTTCACAGACACCTTCGGAATAGTCGAGGCAAATAAGGGTCTGTCGAAAAATAACCTGTACATTTGACTTGCCCTTTTGCGCCCCGGCCGCGTTGCCGGGACCCTTGAATACTACAAGTATTCGCGGAACCCGGCGCCTTGCCGGAACACAAAATTGCTGCGCCAACTGCACACTTTATTTTCCGACAGACCCTAATTCTGGCTCGCGGAAGCATCGCAGGGCTGCGTTGGGCTTGGGCGGCGTAGCAAATCTCAGCGCTCGCAAGTACAGTTAGCTGTGGACAACTCGTTTTGAGGAAGGAGAAAGCGCCCATATGGAAAATGAAGCGGGGCTGCAAGATCAAACCGTGCAAGCCACGATGCTCCTGCCCGTTTACGGCAGGGCCAAGGCAAGCCGCATGTTCCCGGATATTCTGCGCGACGACGGGGCGATTCGGATTGTCGATAGCATGGATTACGATTTCACGCGAATCAGCAAATCCTATGCCACGGAGTACGGAAGCCTTTGCTGCCTGCTCCGCGCCAAACGGCTCGACGAACGCTGCCTCGCGTACATACGCGAGCATCCGAACGGCACGGTCGTCAACCTCGGTTCCGGGCTTGATACGACGTTTGACCGCGTGGACAACGGTTCCATCCGCTGGTATAACATCGACCTGCCGGATGCTATGGCGTTCCGGCAGCGGTTCATCCCCGCGCCCGAACGTTGCGCCGACGTTGCCAAATCGATGTTCGATTACACATGGCTCGGCGAGGTCGAGACCGCCGACGGCAGCGTGTTTATCCTCGCGGGCGGGCTGTTCTATTATTTTGAGGAGACGCAGGTACGGGGTCTGATTGCCCGCGTGGCAAAACATTTTCCGCGCGGCGAAATCTTCTTTGACGCACAGTCAAAAACAGCGGTTAAAATATCCAACCGCATGGTGCGCAAAGCCGGGAACAAAGGCTCTGAGATGAAGTTTTGGGTAAAGGACGCGCAAAAGCTGAAAAGCTGGTCATCGAACATCCGCAAAGTCGAGGGCGTGCCATTTTGCGGATGTTTGTGGAAGGAAAACCGTTTCAAGCTGCTAACAAGGGTGAATATATGCTTGTTTAACGCGCTGAAAATGGGACAGCTCATCAGCGTCCGATGGGGAGGGTCGTGCTAAAGGGCTTTTTGGCGGAAACCGCGTCCACGCTGCTCTGCATGGCGGCGGCAGTGCTTGCCTGCCTGCTGCTGAAAAACTGGCCGAACGGCGTGAGGCTTGACACAGATCAGCCGCCCATTTCGCCCGAGTCCATGAGTGCAAACGAGATCTCCATGGTCCGGCGTTCGCTGGGGCGGTAGACGGTGGCGGTGATCGTGTCGCCCACCTGAAGGTCGTTCTTGAGCAGATTGATGTCGCTGATGCTGAGTACGGAAGTCCCGTTGATGTGCGTGATGATGTCTCCCACAAGGAGACCCTGACGGGCGGCGTCGCATTTCTCGTCGATCAAGATAACCTGCACGCCCTCTGGATACCCCAGGAAACGCCCCTGGCGCCTCGTGATCGTCTCACCGGAGATGCCGATCGCGGGCCGACCCTTCACGTAGCCGCGGACAATGAGTTCGTCCACAATGGGCTTCACCGTGTTGATCGGAATCGCAAACCCGAGACCTTCCACCATGTAGGTGGAAAAGTAGTCGCTCATGATCTTGGACGAGATGATGCCCACCACTTGACCGTACTCGTTGATCAGCGGCCCGCCCGAATTGCCCGGATTGATCGCACAGTTGGTCTGGAGCATCGTCATCTGGAAATCCTCCATGACAATGTCCCGGCTGATGGCCGAGATGATCCCGTCGGTGACGGTGCTCTGCAGTTCCATGCCCATCGGGTTGCCAATGACCACGGCCGCGTCGCCCACTTCCACCTGGTCGGAGTCCCCAAACTCAGCCGGCGTCAAACCGACGGCGTCGATCTTTAACACCGCCAGATCTGTGCGGGGGTCGACGCGCACCCGCATCACATCGTAGGTCTCGCCGTTGTTCAACACGACGCTGATCGAGGACGCGTCCTGTACGACATGGTTGTTTGTCAGGATGTAGCCGTCCTCCGTCATGACGATACCGGAACCGCTGGACATGTCGCCAAGACTTCCGTATTGGGCCAGCACACCCACCACGGAGTCCAGATTCTTTTTGACGATCTGACTGATGGTCAGCGTCGTGCCCTCTTGGGGCGGAGCCTTCGTGACGGGGATGATGTCAAGCTGCGTGGATCCGCTGGCATCCAGCGGTTCGGAGCCTCTGTCCGCCGACGTGCCCGGCGGGTCGTTCACCGGCGGCTCCGGCACGGGGACCGGCGTGGAAGCGGGCGAACCATCCGGTCGGACTACCCCCGGCCGGTCGTAAAACAGCTGGTACCCGCCTTCGGGCAACGCCTCTAATCGGATGTTGAGTGAGCGGAGGTGCATAAACATCCCCCCCGTCAGCAGCAGCGCCGCGATCAACAGCAACACCAGCGGTACGCTCCCGCGCCGTTTTGGGGCGGCGCCCCGCGCGCACGCTGCCGCCGGAGCGAACCTGTCGTCCGCCGGCCATGGCTCCGTGGGCGCGGCGGTATAATGATTTGCCGGCTCCGCGGATATCTCGGAGAGACGCCCGTCGTCCGCCGGCCACGGCTCCATGGGCGCGGCAGCATAACTTGCCGGCTCTGCGGACACCTCGGGAAGACGCTCGTCGTCCGCCGGGTCCGCAGACGCCTCGGGGGGGCGCCCGTCCCACACAGGCGGCGCGGCGGGGTCTCCGGATTTATACTGTTCCCGGCCGTTCTCGTCGTACTCAGGGCCGTAAGACATGCGCATTTCCTCCCTATCTCGCACCCCAAAAACTCCGCGCTCGGCACAGCGCCGGATCTGAGATGGCATATATGGAAATATTTTACAAATATGAGTGTCAAACAACGCGCCCGTCAGCGCTTGGCCTCGGAGAGTGTGAACGCGAAGGAGGTGAGGCCGCCCTCACTGGTCACGGAGATTTTCTCCCCCATGTTGCTCAGGATTGTCCGCACAATGTACAGCCCCAACCCCAGACTGGCGCGGTCCACGCCGCGCGACTTGTCGGCCTTGTGGAACCGCTCGAATATATAGGGGATGTCCTCCGGCGGGATCATCGGCCCCTCGTTGTAAACGGTGACAAAGAGCCGCCCGCTTCGCTTCGCGAGAGAGACGCCCAACACCCCGCCGGCCGCGCCATACTTCACGGCGTTGTCGAGCAGGTTGTAGACCACCTGCGTGACGGCGTCCTGATTGCTCATCACCATGACGGCCTCGTCGGAGATATCGGTCTCGACGATCATCTCCTTGGCTTCGATGGCGCTCTCAAACGACAGCAGCACGCGGCGCAGCACTTCCGTGACGTCAAACGCCCGCGCGGCCGGCATCTGGCCGGCTTGGAGCCGCGCGATGTCCAACATTTGTGAGACAAGCCGCGACAGCCGCAGCACCTCGCCGCGGATGGCCCGCAGATAATCCTTCTGTTTCTCCTCGGGGATGGTGCCGTCCAGAATGCCGTTCACAAACCCGGAGATCGTCGTCATCGGCGTTTTGAGCTCGTGAGACACATTGGCGATAAACCCGGAACGCAACTCGTCGGACTTTTGCAGCGCGTCAGCCATGGCGTTGAAAGCGACGGCCAGCTCATCGATCTCCTCGGAACGGTTGCGGGTGGGCACCCGGATGGAAAAATCGCCCTGCGCAAAACTCTGGGCGGCGTGACCCATGATCTTCAGCGGACGCGTCATCCGCCTCGAGGACCAGGCGGTGGAGAGGAAGGCAAACAGCACGACGCCCATCGCGGCCAACACAAAGATACGGGCAAAGTCCGACAGCAGACTCTCATGGGACAGAGAAGCGGCCGTCACCAGCACATAGCCGGCCGTGCGGCCGAAGGGAGTGCGGATCACCCGCCCCGACGAGACGCGGACGTCGTCAAACAAACTGTTCAGAGCCGTCGGCCCCAGCGCCTGCCCCGCGTCGATCTTCCGCAGTACCTCCGACGGCACCACGCGGCCCGTATGGCTGCAGTACAGATCGGAACAGGCGACGACCCGGCCGTTTTCGTTGAGCGCGAGGATCGTCGCGCCGGCGCTCTGGCTGAAGAGATGGATGGAAATGTGATAGTTCGGATTCAACTCAAGCCTGCTGCCGTAGACATAGGTCGCGCTGTAATCCGAGAGCATGTCGGCGGCCATGTCCATCTGGTCGCGGCGCTCCTGCGTCACATACCCGGAGGCAACGCTGATAAAAGTAATCCCCAGCATCAAAAAACTCAGGAAGATAACGACCGCACTGGCCAGAAAGGACTTAAAAAATGCGCTTCTCATTCTCCGAGCGCCTCAAATTTGTAGCCCACACCCCAGACGGTCTTGAGAGACCAGCGGTCGCTGACGCCCTCCAGCTTTTCCCGCAGCCGCTTGACGTGCACATCCACCGTGCGGGAATCCCCAAAATAATCAAAACCCCAGACTTCGTCCAACAGCTGATTTCTCGTGAATACGCGGTTGGGCGAGGAGGCCAGATGAAACAGCAGTTCGAGCTCTTTGGGCGGCGTGTCAACGACCCTCTCCCGCACGGTGAGCGTGTAAGAGTCCATATCGATGACGAGCTGGTCGAACCCAAGCCGCCGGGCCGCGTCGGTGGCTTGGCCGTAACGCCGCATCACGGCGTGGATGCGCGCCAGCACCTCTTTCATCTCGAAGGGTTTCACGATATAGTCGTCGGCGCCCATCTCAAGACCGGAGACCTTGTCGTAGGTCTCGCCCTTGGCGGTGAGCATGATGATGGGCACTTTTGACTCCGTGCGGATCTCCCGGCAGAGCGCCCAGCCGTCCATCACGGGCAGCATGATATCGAGCAACACAAGATCGGGCGGGTTTTGACGAAACGCCACGAGCCCCGCGCCGCCGTCGGCCGCCGCCTCCACGGAAAATCCGTCTTTTTCGAGGTACAGCCGCAGAAGCTGGCTGATGTTGGCCTCGTCCTCCACAATGAGCACCCGTTTGGCCATCCGCTCCATGTCCCCCTCTCCGTCCGCCGCGCGGCCTCCGTGCCGCACTCTACCCTTCATTATACAGCAAACGCTGCCTTTTGCGTGAATAATCTGTGAAGAAAACACGCTATCTCCGCGCGGCGACGAAATACGCGCCAGGGCACCTTGACAAATCTCCGCGCGGACCGTTACAATAAATGCAACACCCAAATGGGACGCTCTCCGGCGCGCCCACAAAAATCAGACAGAGAGGGAGAGATCTGTGTCCGAACGGATCATCGCGCCCCGCGGTACCCACGACATTTTGCCCGACGAGACGGAAAGATGGCAAAAATTGGAAAGTTCGATCCGCGCGGTGACACGCGCTTTCGCGTTTCGGGAAATCCGCTTTCCCACCTTTGAGCACACCGAATTGTTCCTGCGCGGCGTGGGGGAGACAACGGACGTGGTCCAAAAGGAGATGTACACCTTTGAGGACAAGGGCGGACGCTCCATCACGCTGCGCCCGGAGGGCACCGCGTCCGTCGTGCGCGCCTTCGTCGAGCATGCGCTGCACGCCGGCGCCCTGCCGCTCAAGGTCTATTACATCGCCCCAAACTTCCGCTACGAGAAGCCGCAGGCCGGGCGGCTTCGCGAACACCACCAGTTCGGGGTCGAGTGTTTCGGGCCGTCGCTGCCCTCCGCCGACGCCGAGGTCATCGCGCTGGAGGATGCGCTGCTGAAGACGCTGGGGCTGCGCGACATCACGCTGCACCTTGGGTCCATCGGCTGTCCGGTGTGCCGGCCCGCCTATCTCGACGCGTTGCGCGCCTATCTCGCGACGCGCCTGGACGCGCTCTGTCCCACCTGCCAGGACCGTCTGACGCGCAACCCCCTGCGCGTGCTGGACTGCAAAAACGCCGCCTGCATCGAGGCCGCGCGGGGTGCGCCGGTCATGCTGGACGCCCTGTGCGACGACTGTGAGACGCATCTGCGCGCGGTCCGAAACGAACTTGGCGCGCTCTCCCTCCCCTATGTGATCGATCCGAGCCTCGTGCGCGGGCTCGACTACTACACCCGCACGGTGTTTGAGTTCACCACCGATTGCATCGGCGCCCAAAGCACTGTCTGCGGCGGCGGCCGGTACGACAATCTGGTCGCGCAGCTCGGGGGACCGCCCACGCCGGCGCTGGGTTTCGGCTCCGGTCTGGAGCGGCTGCTGCTGGTCATGGAGACGCAGGGCGTGCTGCCGCCGTCGTCCGCCGGCTGCGACCTCTGCCTCGCCGTGGCCGGCGACAGTCTCACCCTCTTCGCCGCCGAACTGCTAAACGACTTGCGCCGTCTCGGCCTCTCTGCCGAGCGGGACCTGATGGGCCGGTCGCTGAAGGCACAGATGAAGGCCGCCAACCGCCTGGGCGCGCGCGCCGTCCTGGTGCTGGGAGACGACGAGCGCGCGCGTGGCACGGGCCTGCTGAAAGACATGACCACCGGAGAGACATACCCCTGCGCGCTGACGCCGGACGGCATCCGGGATGTCTTTTTGACGCTCCCCGCGCCGGAAACACGGGCGGAGACGCCCGCCAAGGGAGGAACACACGAATGAGTTATCACCGCACCGACTACTGCGGGGCGCTGCGGCCGGCGGACGCCGGACGCAGCGTCACCCTCTGCGGCTGGGCGCAGGGACGCCGAAATCTGGGCGGATTGTTGTTTGTCGACCTGCGCGACCGCTCCGGTCTCATGCAGTGCGTTTTCAGCGAGGAGGCGGACCGCGCGCTCTTTGAACAGGCCGAGACGATTCGAAACGAATACGTGCTCTGTGTGACGGGTGTGCTCGCCCGCCGGGCGCCGGAGGCCGTGAACCCCGACCGACCCACCGGGTCCGTCGAGGTACGCGCCGAGACGCTGACGATCCTATCGAAGGCCGCAACGCCGCCCTTCGAGATCGAGGAGGAGACGCAGGTGGGCGAGGCGTTGCGGCTGAAGTACCGTTACCTGGATCTGCGCCGCCCGAAACTGCAGCGGCATCTCATGCTGCGCCACCGCGCCGCCCAGGCGGCGCGCCGTTTCTTTGACGAGGAGGGTTTTCTGGAGATCGAGACGCCCATGCTCACAAAATCCACGCCGGAGGGCGCGCGCGACTACCTCGTACCGTCCCGCGTGCACCCGGGCATGTTCTATGCCCTGCCGCAGTCGCCGCAGCAGTACAAGCAGCTGTTGATGCTGGCTGGATTTGATAAATACTTCCAGCTCGCCCGCTGTTTCCGCGACGAGGACCTGCGCGCGGACCGGCAGCCGGACTTCACGCAGATCGACATTGAGATGTCGTTTGTGGATGTGGAAGATGTGCTCTCCGTCAACGAGCGGTTCATCGCCTATCTGTTCAAAGAGGTGCTGGACGTGGACGTGCCGCTGCCGCTGCCGCGCATCCCCCACCGGGAGGCCATGCGCCGTTTCGGGTCGGACAAGCCGGACCTGCGCGTCGGCTATGAGCTGGTCGACGTCACCGACATCGCCAAGGGCTGCGGTTTCAAGGTGTTCTCCTCGGCCGCCGCGACCGGCGGGGTACATCTCATCAACATGACGGGTTGCGCCGGGAAGTTCACGCGCCGTGACATCGACGCGCTGTCCCTCTGGGTCAAGGACTATCGGGTGGGCGGACTGGCCTGGGCGCGCCTGCTCGGCGGCGAGATGACCTCGTCCTTCGGGAAGTTCCTGACGGACGCGGAGATGGCGTCCATCCTTGCCCGCGCGGGGGCGCAGGACGGCGATCTGCTGTTCATTGTCGGGGACCCAAACGAGACGCGCGCGCTGACCGCGCTGGGCGCGTTGCGGCTGGAGTGCGCCCGGCGGCTCGGCCTGCTGCGCAAGGACGATTTTAAATTTCTGTGGGTGACGGAATTTCCGCTGTTTGAGTACAGCGAGGAGGAAAACCGCTACGTGGCCTGCCACCACCCCTTCACGGCGCCGATGGACGAGGACCTGCCGCTGCTGACCGCGGGCGAGCTGGGCCGCGTGCGCTCCAAGGCGTATGACATGGTGCTCTCCGGCACGGAGCTCTCGTCCGGCTCCATCCGCATCTTTGACACGCAGGCACAGGCCAATATGTTCTCCGCGCTGGGTTTCACGCGGGCACAGGCCGAGGCTCGCTTCGGACATCTGCTGACCGCCTTCCAATACGGCGTCCCCCCCCACGGCGGTCTCGCCTTCGGCTTCGACCGCATCGTCATGCTCATGACCGGCGCCGACTCCCTCCGGGATGTGATCGCTTTCCCGAAGGTACAAAACGCCTCCGAGCTGATGACCGCCTGCCCCTCGCCCGTGGACGAACACCAGCTCCATGACCTCCACATCCGCCCGGCCGACCCGTCTCCCGCCGAGGAGGCGTGAGGTAGACTCGGCGGATAGAAAATTTTCCTTGACGGATACAGCCTTGTGCTGTATATTAACTTTGGCGATGAGTCATTTGCATGAAACCGATTTTTTCGTTTCCCAATCTGTTTGCCAGCTAGTTGTGTCCGTTGCAGTAAAATTGCAACCTGAATGGTATCCACATCGACACATGCAAATAACATAGCTCAGAGTCTCCGTCGATGAAGCCTAAAAGTATGCAGATAGGAATGGTGGCGAATTTTAGATAGGGGGGTGTACTCCAAATGGCTTCAAAGAAAACCTGCTTTGTGATTACGCCGATAGGAGACCCCAAGGCAGAAATTCGGCGTAAAATGAATATGCTTACCAACGCCATCAAAGAAATGCTCAAGGATGACTTCACTGTGAAAGGACCCCTTGATTATAATAAGATAGGGGATATACCAAAATATGTGATCGAAGCTCTTACTGAGTCAGATCTTGTTATAGCAAATCTTTCTGGAGATTTTACAAATAATAATCCAAATCCAAATCCAAATGTGATGTATGAACTGGGAATCAGATATTCAATAGGAAAGCCTGTAGTTTTGGTTGCAGAGAAAGGAACCAAGTTGTCATTTGATATAAATCATGAAAAAGTCATTCAGTTTGGATACTTTGTGGATGATTTCGAAACATTCAAGGGGGAATTAGCAAGAACAATAACCCACATAGATTTTAGCAATTTCTATCAGGGACCAGTCGTTGATATTATCAAGGCTGGTTCTCCACCGTGTGTCTACAATCAATTTGCGAAAATAGTGGAAAATGTACATATATTTGCGGAGATATATTCTTATATCACTAGCGTTGACCATGATCATGGATTAGTGAACAAGGATGTGATAATATTTGCGCTCGATTTAAGTTTTACCAAAGCAGGAATTTTACAATTAGTAAATATAGTAAGTGATATTGATATTAGAATTCTCGCTCTTGATAGATCGGCTAAAGACCTAACTACATTTAAGGATGGTCTTTCATGGAACAGCGACACATTAGACAGCAATGTAAATGACTTGGCAAACTCAACCAATGCGATAAAAAGGAGGAATAATTCGCTTGAAGTTAGAAGTTCGTCTATTGCGTATCCTTATCAAGGTATTATTATTGATGACTTGTTATTCTTTAACTGGATTAATATTATAGATGGTAATAAAATTCAAGGGAACACAGTAACCCAAATGTTACAGCGAAATTCAGACGATGGTTTTTCAATGACTCAATTCGATTCGTTCAAGGCATGGTTTGAATACTATTGGAAGTATGCAAGAGTACGCTATTCCTCGGATCATTATTAATAACTCTCAAAATCAAACATACCACAAGGCATCCGTCGTATGATTGAGAATCTCCTTGCCGCGATTCGCCTTGCGGAATGCGCGGGCAGAGCGAATGAATTTTTCCCCAACTTCAACTATATCACAATTTTTGGTTCCGATTATGCCGAGTGCACTACGATAAGAATGAATCCATCGCTAAGTGACGAGGCATTGTCAATCATCAGCTATGGGCATATCGGCAGCCTGTTTTTCAACTGCGACTTGCTCGGCTATGGATTCATGGGGTTATCGACATTTTTTATTGCGTTTACAATGGCGCCAAAAAGCAAAAGCGATAAAGTTCTTCGCGGATTGCTGTGGGATCATGAGGTGTTCTTTTTGCCTTGCCTGATTGTCCCTATGTTTCCTGTTTTTACAGTGGGAATGAGTACTGTTCTGGGAACCATTTCGCTGGAAATATGGTGCGCGTATTTTATACCTATCTGCATTTTAGGCTATAGATATTTTCGCAGAGAACAAAATCGACCCGCAAATCATCGACCTGCACGCGAGAAGAAACGCCATTAGGGCGAATCGTGATTCGCCCTAATGGCTGTGCATCGGCAATCCCTACCAGACGACACAAAAAGGCGGCGGCTTTGAGAGATGTTCAAAGCCGCCGCCTTATATTGCGCGCCGCCCTCGATCAGATGAAGCCCTTTGACGTCAGGAAATCGCGGGCTACGTCGGCGGGGTTTTCGCGCTGGCCGTCCACACGGAAATTGAGCGCCCGCATGGTCTCGTCGTCCAAGGACCCAGCCAGGCGGTTCACGAGCTCCACCAACTCCGGATAGGCCTCCGCCACCTCCGCGCGGAGAATCGGCGCCGCATGGTAGGGCGGGAAAAACTGCTTGTCGTCCTCCAGCACCACAAGATCGTACTCAAGGAGCAGTCCGTCTGTGGAAAAGGCGTTCGTCACCTGGATCTCATCGCTGTTGATGGCCGTGTAACGGAGCGTGCCCTCAATCGCCAGTTCGTTTTTGAATGCCATGTCGTATGTTTTCTTCAGATTGGGGATCCCATCGGCGCGGTTCAAGATTTCGAAGCTCACTCCCAGCACCATGTCCTGCGACACCTTGGCGAGATCGGAATAGGTTTTGAGGCCGTACTGCTCCGCGGTATCCGGCCGAACGGTGAGCGTGTAGGTGTTGTTGAACCCAAGCGGATCGAGCATCAGCAGCTCGTAGTCCCGCTCAAGATCCTGAGCCGAAATGTCGTAAACCTCGTCGGCCGTCTTGATGTCGTTGTACCCCAGATAGTTCGCATACACCGTGCCGGTGTAGTCAACACATAGGTCGACGTCGCCGCTCTGCATGGCCGCAAACAGTACGTTGGAACTCAGTTCGCGCTTGTACTCCACCTGAATGTCCGTGTTCTCCTCCACCAGGATCTGAAGTGCGTTCCCAAGGATATCCTGCTCCGTGTAAGCCTTTGCTCCGACGACGATGCTGCGGCTCTCCTTCGGCCCGCAGCCGATGAGCAGCAGGAAGATCGCCGTCCCCAGCAGCAGCGCGATGACTCTTTTCTTCATATCGACCATCTCTCCTCTCTCCCCCTTCGGGGTGTTCGAAAATTTTTTAAAAATGTCAATTTTGTTTGAAACAGGCGGGCGTCACCAGCTTTTCCACCAAGGAAAACAGGAAGTCCATCAGCAGCGCCAGCAGACAGGCAGGGACGGCGCCCGCCAGGATTTGGTAGTCGTTGAGCGTGCGGATACCCGAGTAGATCAGGTAACCAAGGCCGTTTGCGCCGATGAACGCGGCGAGCGTCACAAGCCCCACCGAAGTGACGGCGGAGATGCGCACGCCCGCCATGATGACCGGCAGTGCCAGCGGCAGCTTGACCTTTGCGAGCACCTGGATCCTCGTCATTCCGATCCCCTTCGCGGCCTCAAGCGTCTCCGCGTTGATACCGGAGAGGCCCGTTACCGTGTTTTTGATGATGGGCAGCAGCGAATAGACGACGACCATGAAGACCGCCGGTCTCTCGCCGATCCCGAGCAGGGGGATCAAAAAACCCAGCAGCGCGATGCTGGGGATGGCCTGCACCACATTGGCCACGCCCAGCACCGGTTTCTTCAGCTTCCTCCGATAGCTGATTAGCACCCCCAACGGAACGCCGAGCGCTGTCGCGATGACAATGGAGAGCAGCGTGAGCTGCAGATGCTGAAACAGCCGCGTCGCGATCTCCCCGGCACTCTGGGTCAGAAATGTGAACAGACTCACGATGTCACCGCCTCCGTTTCGTCCAGATAGGGCCGGCTCAGCGTCGTCAGCAGGCTGCTCTTGGTGATGAGCCCCGCCACAGTGCCCGCCTCGTCGAGGACGGGAACGGCGGAGAGCCCGCCGCGGTTCACAATCTGCAGAACCTCCACGATATTCTCGTCGGGGGAGACCTTCTCGAACTGACGCCGCATCACGCGCGAAACGGGGACGCTCCGGTCCGCGCAGGTCTGCACTTCTCTGGCCGAGATGATGCCCAGCATGCGCATGTTCTCCCCAGTGATCAGGAGGCTGTCGACCTTGCGCGTGCGCATCCGCTCGATACAGCGCATGACCGTTGTGTCGGCGGAGGCGCAGACGGGATTTTGGATCATGATATCCCGAGCCCGGATGAAGGCCGGGGACGACCAGATCCGATTGCGGCCGATGAAATCGGCGACGAACCCATTGGCAGGATGCTTCATGACCGCCTCCACCGTGTCGTACTGCACAACGCCGCCCTCATGGATGAGACAGATCCTGTCGGCGATCTTCACGGCCTCGTCCATGTCGTGCGTCACGAAGACGATCGTCTTGCGCACCCGCGCCTGCAAGTCGGCCAGCTCGTCCTGGAGCTGAGCCCGCGTCAGCGGATCGAGAGCGGAAAACGGTTCGTCCATCAAGATCACCTCGGGGTCGCACGCAAAGGCCCGCGCTACGCCGACACGCTGCTGCTGTCCGCCAGAGAGCTGGGACGGATAACGGTCGAGGAACTGCTCCGGGTCGAGGCCTACCATCCGCATCAGCTCCGCGCTTCGCGTCTCGATGTCCGCCCGGTTCACCCGCTGAAGCCGAGGGATGATCTCGATGTTCTCCCGGACCGTCATATGGGGGAAGAGCCCCGTCTGCTGGATCACATAGCCCATGTTCCGGCGCAGCTCGATCTCGTCTTGGGCCGCCGTGTCCGCCCCATTGATGTATACCCGGCCGCTGGTCGGACGGATCAGCCGGTTGATGATCTTCAACAGCGTCGTCTTCCCGCAGCCGCTGGGCCCAATGATGACCACCAGCTCGCCCTTTTCGACTTCAAATGAGATGTCCGACACGACCACCTGCTGCTCATACCGCTTTGTGATGCCCTCAAATCGAATCATACCCCGCTCCTTTCCCGCACAGCCACACGGTTCTGCCGCCGTCTGGATGCCGCGAAGAAACAATCTGCACCCTATCGGCAAGTTGTTTCTTTGGACAGTATATCACGCCGGTTCCCAGGCGTCAACTGTCAAGGCCGCAAAAAACCGCGGCGGCGGCTCAGCCCTGCAGCAGCTTAACGGCGGCGGCGTAGGTCTGGTCGTTGCCGATAAGGTAAAAGATGTCGCCCTCGCAGAAAGTGGCGTAGGGCCCCGGCGACACGATCAATCGTTCGCCGCGTCGAATGGCGATGATCGTGCCCCCGGTGTTGTGCCAGAAACGCAGCTCATCGGCCGTCTTCCCTATCACGGCCGCCCCGGCGGTGATCCGAAGCTCGTAGGGCGTGAGAGGGCTGATACTCTTCAGTCGCTCGGCGGCGTCTACAAGGATCTGAATCTTCACGGTCATCTCGGCGGACTCCTCCGCCTGCCGCCGGGCCCACTGCGTGATCTGCCGCTGCAGTGCCGTCACACTCTCCACCTGCTGCTGGTGCTCGATAAACTCCCGCGCTTTTTGGACGGAAACGACCTCCACGCCGCTACCCTTCTCGATGGACAGGATCCCGACGTCCTTGAGCAAGTGGACGGCCTTGCGGATCGTCTCCGGCGATGTCTTGTAGTGCGAGGCCAGCACGGACCGGCCAAACAGCTTCTGCCCCTCCACATAGGTGCCGCTCACGATGTTCTCCGCGATGCCGATGGCGATCTTCCGGTAGGCCGACGTCGTGACCTTCTGTGCACTTTCCATGGCACTCTCCCGCCGTTTCCCCAGCGCGCCGCCGCCCGCACGGGCGGTCCAGATTGCATCTGGCGCGCATGATTTTAGTACCTTGTTGCCGCGAAGCGGCAACAAAAAACAAGAATTTGGGTTGTGGGTTGCAGGTGCAACCCACGTTAGATTATTGTATTGCATAGAACGGAAAGGGTCAAGAGATTTAGACGGAAATTGGGGCAGCGCGGTTGCTTTTTTGCTCCAGCTGGATTATAATAGGGATTGACCTGACAAAAAAGAGTGTTCTGATTTGGAAGGCGTGCCAAAGGACGACGCCCGCCTCTTCGGGCGGGCGCGGTTGTCCGTCTCCGTCGGCGCCTGTGGGCCCGGGGCGGCGGCTTTGTCTTTGTACGCCTTTCGGGGCGCCATTTTTTTGCGCGGAGCCGCGCACGCCCCGGAAAGGATGGGTTTTATGTACACACAAACCACAACTCACGCCGCCGAGCCGGCCTGTTTTATCGATGAAAACTACATCCAAGGCCTTCTGGAGGAGACCGCGCACCCCTCCGGCGCGGAGGCCGATGCCGTGCTGGATCGGGCGGAGCGCTTCGAGGGCCTGACACACCGGGACGTGGCGGTGCTGCTGAACACAACGGACCCAGCCCGCCGCGCCCGCCTCTTCGCACTGGCGGGGCGCGTGAAGGAGCGGATCTACGGGGAGCGGGTCGTGTTGTTTGCCCCGCTCTACATCAGTGACTACTGTGTCAATCACTGCACCTACTGCGGTTTTCGCTGCCCCAACACCTTCGAACGCCGTCAGCTGACGCTGGACGAGGTGCGGGAGGAGGTGCGTATTTTGGAGAAGATGGGGCACAAACGCCTCGCGCTGGAGGCGGGGGAGGACCCGGTCCGCTGCCCCCTCTCCTATGTCCTCGATTGCATTCGGACCATCTACGACATGAAGTTCGAACGCGGGGAGATCCGGCGGGTCAACGTCAACATCGCCGCCACGAGCGTCGACTCCTTCCGGCTGCTGAAGGAGGCGCAGATCGGCACCTACATCCTGTTTCAGGAGACCTACCACCGGCCCACCTACGAGACCGTTCACCCCATCGGACCGAAGCGCGACTACCTGTATCACACCATGGCCTTCGATCGCGCGATGGAGGCGGGCATCGAGGACGTGGGCGGCGGCGCGCTCTTTGGCCTCTACGACCCCCGCTTTGAGGTGATCGGCCTGATGCTCCACAACGAGCACCTGGAGGAGACCTTTGGCGTGGGCTTCCACACGATTTCAATGCCGCGCATCCGCCCGGCCGAAGGGGTGGAGGAGACCTCCTACCCCTATGCCGTGGACGACGAGCTCTTTTTGCACCTGGCAGCCGTCATCCGGCTGGCCGTCCCCTTCACGGGGATGATCATCTCCACCCGGGAGAGCCCGGAGATGCGCCGGAAACTCATCGGCATCGGCATCTCCCAGATCAGCGGCGGTTCCAGCGTAGAAGTGGGCGGCTACGGCAAACGGGCGCGGGGCGGCACGCAGTTCGTTTTGTCCGACAGCCGGGCGGCGGACGAGATCATCACCTGGCTGATGGAGGAAGGGCTGGTCCCCAGTTTCTGTACCGCCTGCTACCGCAAGGGCCGGACCGGCGATCGCTTCATGTCGCTGGCGAAGAGCGGCAATATTCGCAACGTATGCCTGCCGAACGCGCTGATGACACTGAAAGAATACAGCCTCGATTACGGCGACGCGCCATTTCACACGCTGGCCGACCGGCTGATCGCGGACAAACTGCCGCACATCGCCAGCGACAATGTCCGGACGCTGGTGGCACAAAAATTGCAGCGCCTGGAGGAGGGCCAACGGGACTTATATATCTAACATGGGTTGCACCTGCAACCCACAACCCAAATTCTTGTTTTTTGTTGCCGCTTCGCGGCAACAAGGTACTAATAGATAACAGCTGGGCGCCTCCATTCACTGTTATCTGTTATCTGTTCACTGTTATCTGAAAAAGGGGATGCGCCGTATGAATACCACGCCGCAGAGCAACCGCCTCACCGTATCGATCTTCGGGCGGTGCAACGCCGGAAAATCGGCGCTGTTCAACGCCATCACCAACACGGAAAACGCCATTGTGTCCGACATGCCGGGCACCACCACCGACCCCGTCAGCAAGAGCATGGAACTGCTGCCGCACGGCCCCATCGTGCTCATCGACACGGCGGGGCTGGGCGACGACAGCGCGCTGGGCGCGGCCCGCATCAAAAAGACGCAGTCCATTTTAAACCGTACCGACTTGGCTCTGTACGCCATCGACGCGCAGGCGCCCGCGCTGGACGACTACCGGGACTTCGCGCAGGAATTTGCCCGGCGCGCGCTGCCTTGCCTGCCGCTGATCACCAAGAGCGACGCCGTACCGGCGGCCGCGCTTGCGACGCTGTCCGCACAGGTCCCGGACGCGCTGCCCGTCTCCGACCGCCGGCCGGAGGAACTCATACGGGTGAAGGCCGAGATGTCCCGACGGTTGGATACGCTCCGGGAGGACCGCCCGATGCTGCGGGACCTGCTGCCCGCCGGTGCGGTCGTCGTCATGGTGGTGCCGGTGGACAGCGAGGCGCCTCGGGGCCGGCTGATCCTGCCTCAGGTCCAGCTCATTCGGGAGTGCCTGGACGGCGGCCACCGCTGCCATGTCACAACGGAGAAGGAACTGCCGCAGGCGCTTCGCGAGCTCAAACGGGTGGACCTGGTGGTGACAGACTCTCAGGCGTTCGCACTCGTGGCCCGCACTGTGCCGGCGGAGATCCCGCTTACCGGGTTTTCCATCTTGATGGCCCGGCAAAAGAGCGATTTGTCCGTACTATTGGCAGGTGCGCAGGCGGTCTCCGATCTGCAAGACGGCGACCGGGTGCTCATCGCGGAGACCTGCACTCACAACCACAGCCACGAGGACATTGGCCGGGTGAAGATCCCGGCGCTGCTGCAAAAGACGACGGGCAGGGCGCTGCATCTGGACTTCGCGGCCGGGCGAGACTATCCGGAGCGGCTGGAGGACTACGCGCTCGTCATCCACTGCGGTGGCTGCATGATCTCCCGCGTGGAGATGATGAACCGGATCCGGACCGCCCGGGACAAACAGGTGCCCATCACAAACTACGGCCTGTTCCTCGCCCACTGCCACGGGATCCTTGAGAGGAGCACGGCGCCGCTGCGCGCCGCCGGGGAGGTGCCGCTCCATGTCTGATACACCGGCCCGGCCGGTTCCGCCGCTGCGCCTCGATAGTGACACAGACCTGCTCCGGATGATCCAAACCGACGACCCGGCGGAGATGGAGGCCCTGTTTCGTAGCGCCCACGCCGTGCGCCGGCGCCACTACGGGGACGGCGTCTACTTTCGGGGTCTGATCGAATTTACCAATTATTGTAAAAACGACTGTTACTACTGCGGCATCCGCCGCAGCAACGCGAAGCTGACGCGTTACCGATTGAGCCAGCCGCAGATTCTGGACTGCTGCCGGCAGGGAGACGCGCTGGGCTACCGCACCTTCGTTTTGCAGGGCGGGGAGGACCCTCACTGCACCGACGCGTGGATGGAGTCGGTGGTCCGGGCCATTCGGGCGGAGTTTCCGCACCACGCCATCACATTGTCCCTCGGGGAACGGAGCCGCGCGAGTTACGAGCGGCTGTTTTGCGCGGGGGCGGACCGCTATTTGCTGCGCCACGAGACGGCGGATGAAATCCATTACGGTCGGCTGCACCCCGCGTCCATGCGCCTGCGTGCACGCAAACAGTGTCTGTTCGTCCTCCGGGAGATCGGTTACCAGGTGGGCGCCGGCTTCATGGTTGGCTCCCCGTTTCAGACGGCGGCAGAGCTGCTCCGGGATTTGCGCTTTCTGCAGGAGCTTGCGCCCCAGATGGTGGGCATCGGCCCGTTCATCCCACAGGCGGACACGCCCTTTGGCCGGTACCCGGGCGGGACGCTGACGATGACGCTGAAGATGGTGGCGCTGAGCCGCCTGCTGCTGCCCACGGCGCTGATCCCCGCCACGACTGCGCTGGGGACAATAGCCCCCGACGGACGGGAACGGGGTCTTCTGGCCGGGGCCAATGTTGTGATGCCCAACCTTTCCCCCCAGCAGGTGCGCAAACAGTACGCGCTCTACGACAACAAAATCTGCACGGGCGACGAGGCGGCCGAGTGCCGGGCCTGCCTCGAGAGGCGCATCCGGTCCTACGGTCTGGCACCCGACCTCTCCCGAGGGGACTGCGCGGGCTGGCGGACCGATGCCCGGTACACCGGCGCGCCGGCGTGACGCGTCAGTGCGCGCGCGAAGCGGCGGAGATCTCCGAGAGCGCCTTCGAGGCCTCCATGTCAAACCGGTGGTGCCGGGCCATGTCGCCGAGCGCCAGCATGCCCACGACGCGGCCGTCCACCACCACCGGCAGTCGGCGCACCCGCCGCTCGGCCATCAGGCGGGTGGCCTCGCGCACATCCTCCCCGGGCGCCACGCCGATTACCCCGCGCGACATGATCTCCCGCACCCGGGTCTCTTCCGGGGCACTCTCGGCGGCCACACAGCGCAGCACGATGTCCCGGTCGGTAACGATCCCGCGCAGGCAGCCGTCTTCGGTGCAGACCGGCAGGGCGCCGATGTTGTGCCGGTCCAGCAGTCGGGCCGCCGCCGAGGCAGATTCGTCCGGCAGGACGCTGATCACATGGGGGCTCATGAGTTCCGATACCAGCATGGTATTCCTCCCTGTGCCTTCAATGTTTTGTGGTTTGATGCCTCTAACAACCGATTTGGGTGTAAAAAGTACGCCCGGCGCAACGCCGACGCGTTTCGCGTGTACATTATAAATCCAGTATGCGCCGCAGGCGCGTTTTTTTATGCACAGACGCTTTGTCTTCTGTCATATTGAAATCCGTAATATCACCTGTGAGCGGAGCTTGGACATAATCACGAGACGCGGCCGCCGATTCATATTCCCCCACACTCACTTCGTTTATACGCCAGCCGTTGCCGTTATCCGTTACAAGTTTGAGCGTAATGGGCTGTATAGCCGCCGCACCGCCATTCACGGCTTCAACGCTTGTAATCCAGATGATGTTTCCATAAACAGCCCAGTTGTTTATATCAAATTTACTGAGCTTTGTTACATCAATCCGGTCAGGCCATGGGCTTGACACAGCCCTGCCCAGGGCTGTGTCAGGGTTTGTCGCCCACATTTCCAGCAATTCCGGCGTCAGGAAGTCAGAGTAATATCCGCGAATCTGACTTGCCGCCTCTTCCTGCGGAACCATGAGTCGAACCTCTGAAATCTGCGCGCCGAATGCACTCACAAATTCTTGAATGCTATCCTCCTCAAAGTTTGGGTCATAAAGTGGTGCGGCGGCTTCTGATGGCGTTTCGGCTTGCGCTGGCTGTATGAATACTGCCAGCGCCGCCGTCTCGAAGTCACTTTGGAAATCCTCCCATGTAAGGCCGAAGTTTCCAATAAAATCGCCGGTCTGCTCTTTGTTGATAGTTACTCCTGACGTATAAGCCGCCTTATCAAGCTTGCCGTCGCTCGGAGTGTTTCGGAAAGCAAAGCTGACCTCTTCCAGATTGTCAATCAGGGCAAACAGCAATGCGGCATTTGTTGGCTGGGCGGTGATATTCCGCTCCCGCTCTGCGCCGTCCTGCTCGTAATAGAGCGTCAATGTATACGGCCCGGCGCCGTAGTCGTCGCCTATGGAGAAAAATCGTTGCGTCAATTCATCGCCGAGCGGCGGCAGAAGGTCTATTATCTTCCCGACAGCACTGTTGTTTCCGACGTAGGGCGTTCGCAGTAATGACAATGCCCTCAAATTGTCATCCATAGTCATCGGGAAAAGGCGGCTCTCTCCATTCACAGCGAAGCCCACCGTCAACACAGCGACAAGCGCGACCGCCGCGGCCATGATTATCCGCGAGGATTTCTTGAAATTCAGCACATTCTTAATCCGCTCCTTGATATCGCTCTCACCGAACGCCAAAGGCGACGCGCTGAATATCCGTCGGTTCATTGACAGCGACAGAAGCGTTTGCGAATAGTCCGCCTTGACGCCCATACCGAGTTCGCGTAAAACGCGCTCATCACAGGACATCTCCATATCGGCGCAGAGCAGCATGAACGCGGCCCAAACAAGCGGGTTGAACCAATGTAGGCACAGAAGTGCGAACGCGAGCAGTTTCACAAGATAATCGCACCGCTTGATGTGCGTTTGCTCGTGAAGCATGACATAGCGCAGCTCTTCCTCCGTC
>JAISCT010000062.1 GCA_031265355.1 Oscillospiraceae bacterium
GCAATTTTGTGTCCCGGCAAGGCGCCGGGTTCCGCGAATACTTGTAGTATTCAAGGGTTCCGGCAACGCGGCCGGGGTGCAAAAGGGCAAGTCAAATGTACAGGTTATTTTTCGACAGACTCTAAGGCCCGGACAGAAAGGAGGAACACCCTTGCCGACCTTTAATCAGCTCGTGCACCACGGACGGGAAAAAGTGACGTACAAGTCGACGGCCCCCGCGCTGCAAAAGGGGCTCAACACCCTGAAACGGCGCCAGACCGACATCTCCAGCCCGCAGAAGCGCGGCGTGTGCACCGCGGTGAGAACGGCGACGCCGAAAAAACCGAATTCGGCGCTGCGCAAGATTGCCCGTGTGCGCCTATCGAACGGCATCGAGGTCACGGCGTATATCCCCGGGGTGGGGCACAACCTGCAGGAGCACAGCGTGGTCATGATCCGCGGCGGCCGCGTGAAGGACATCCCGGGCGTGCGTTACCATCTGATCCGCGGCACGCTGGACACCCAGGGCGTGAATGGACGCCGTCAGGCACGGTCCAAGTACGGCGCCAAACGTCCGAAGCCCGGCGCGGCCAGCGGCAAGAAGTGATCGAAACAACAGGGACTGTTTTTGTCCCGTTACCCATAGATGCGGCAACGGGGCACAAACGGGAGCGGGCATGCTTTCGAGTACCTATGAAATTCATTGTTGTGAAGGAGGGAAGCTGAGTGCCCAGAAGAGGATTCGTACCCAGGCGGGACGTCCTGCCCGATCCGCTGTACAACTCCAAGCTCGTCACCAAACTGATCAATGGCATCATGCTGGACGGGAAGAAGGGCGTGGCCCAAAAGGTCGTGTACGGCGCGTTTGACATCATCAAAACCAAGACCGGCAAGGAACCGCTCGAAGTCTTTACCCAGGCGTTGGAAAACATCATGCCGACGCTGGAAGTCAAGGCCCGCCGCGTGGGCGGCGCCACCTATCAGGTGCCGCTGGAGGTCCGGCCCGAGCGCCGTCAGACCTTGGGGCTGCGCTGGCTTGTGGCCTACGCCCGCAACCGCGGGGAGAAGACCATGCGGGAGCGTCTGGCGGGTGAACTCATGGACGCCGCCAACAACCTCGGAAACGCCGTCAAAAAGCGTGAGGACACGCACAAGATGGCCGACGCAAACAAGGCGTTTGCCCACTATCGCTGGTGACGAAACGGCCCGCGGGGCCCTCGTTTGCCGGATCAATTTTATCCGCCGCACAGGCGGCTGCGCAATTGACAATGGCCGCTGTCAATTGTCAATTGAAAGGAGCAATACAATGCCACGCCAGGTACCGCTAGAACGCACACGAAACATCGGCATCATGGCCCATATCGACGCGGGGAAGACAACCACCACGGAGAGAATTCTGTTCTATACGGGCCGCAATTACAAACTTGGCGAGGTCCATGAGGGCACCGCCACCATGGACTGGATGGAACAGGAGCAGGAACGCGGCATCACGATCACTTCGGCGGCCACGACCTGCTTGTGGAAAGATCATCGGATCAACATCATCGACACCCCCGGCCATGTGGACTTCACCGTCGAGGTGGAGCGCAGCCTTCGTGTTCTCGACGGTGCCGTGTGTGTGTTTTGTGCAAAGGGCGGCGTGGAGCCGCAGTCCGAGACCGTATGGCGGCAAGCCGACCGCTACGGGGTTCCGCGTCTCGCATACATCAACAAGATGGACATCATGGGCGCCGATTTCCACCGTACGGTCGAGATGATGCGTGACCGCCTCAAATGCAACGCCATCCCCATCCAGCTCCCGATCGGCGCCGAGGCCGAATTTAAGGGCCTCATCGATCTCATCTCCATGCGGGCGTACATCGCCTACGACGAACTGGGCAAGGACATCCGTGAGGAGGAGATCCCACCGGCGCTTCAGGCGGAGGCGGAGACGCACCGCCTGAAGATGATAGAGGAAGTCGCGGGCTTTGACGACGGCCTCATGGAGTGCTATCTTGAGGGCGATGAGATTGCGCTTGAGGAGATCCAAACAGTGATCCGCCGGGCGGTGCTCGACGCCAAGATGGTGCCGGTGCTCTGCGGCACCGCTTACCGCAACAAGGGCGTGCAGAACCTGCTCGACGCCATCGTGGCCTATCTGCCGTCCCCTCTCGACGTCCCCCCCGTGACCGGGGTTCAGCCGGATACCGACGAGACGGAGAGCCGCGAGGCCTCCGACGAGGCGCCGTTTTCGGCGCTGGCCTTTAAGATCATGACGGATCCCTTTGTGGGGAAACTCTGCTTCTTCCGCGTGTATTCTGGCACGGTTACGTCCGGGTCCACGATCATCAATTCCACCAAGGGCACGAGAGAGCGATTCGGGCGTATCCTGCTGATGCACGCGAATCATCGGGAGGACGTGGAACAGATCTACGCCGGCGACATTGCGGCGGCGGTGGGTCTCAAAAATACGACGACCGGCGACACGCTGTGCGACGACAAGCATCGCGTCGTGCTGGAGTCGATGGAATTTCCCGAGCCGGTCATCCGGGTGGCCATCGAACCGCGCACGAAGGCCGGTCAGGAGAAAATGGGCATCGCGCTGATGAAGCTGGCCGAAGAGGACCCCACGTTTAAGACCTATACCGACGAGGAGACCGGTCAGACGATCATCGCCGGTATGGGCGAACTCCACCTCGAAATCATCGTCGACCGCCTGTTGCGGGAGTTTAAAGTGGAGGCCAATGTGGGTAAGCCCCAGGTGGCTTATAAAGAGACAATCCGTGGGTCGGCCGACGTGGACCACAAGTACGCCCGGCAGTCGGGCGGGCGCGGCCAGTATGGCCATGTCAAGATCAAAGTGGAGCCAAACGAGTCCGGCAAGGGTTACGAGTTTGTCAACAAGATCATCGGCGGCACGATTCCAAAGGAATACATTCCGGCCGTCGACGCAGGTGTCCAGGGTGCGATGCAGTCCGGCGTGCTGGCCGGTTATCCGGTGGTGGATGTAAAGGTCACGCTCTACGACGGCTCCTACCATGAGGTGGACTCCTCGGAACTGGCGTTTAAGATCGCCGCGTCCATGGCTTTCAAAGAGGCCTGCCGCAAAGCCGGGCCGGTGCTGCTTGAGCCGATCATGAAAGTTGTGGTCACGGTGGCGGAGGAGTACATGGGCGACGTCATCGGCGATTTGAACGGCCGCCGGGCGCAGATCCAGGGTATGGAGGCGCGTATTGGGGCGCAGCAGATCGAAGCCTTTGTGCCGCTCTCCGAGATGTTCGGCTACGCCACAGACCTGCGTTCGAGGACACAGGGCCGCGGCGTGTATGCGATGGAACCCAGCCACTATGTCGAGCTGCCGAAAAACATCCAGGAAAAGCTCATGGAATCTCAGCGCCGGGGTTGATCCGTGCCTTTATAAAATTGGGGCTTGCAAAAACCGCGCGGCCCCTGTACAATAACTTCGTACCCACAAAAAGCATGTGAAGGCCGCCGCTTCGCCGCAGGCGGGGCGCGCCGCCCGATTTGAAGTCGAACTGAACATTATGGAAGATAAAAAGGAGGATACCAAGTCATGGGCAAGCAAAAGTTTGAACGCTCCAAGCCGCATGTGAACATCGGCACGATCGGCCACGTCGACCACGGCAAGACCACGCTGACCGCGGCGATCACGAAGGTGCTGGGCTTTGGCGGCAAGGCCGAATTTATGGCGTATGACGCCATCGACAAGGCGCCGGAGGAGAAGGCGCGCGGCATCACCATCAACACCGCGCACGTGGAGTACGAGACCGACAACCGTCACTATGCCCACGTGGACTGCCCGGGCCACGCCGACTATGTCAAGAACATGATCACCGGCGCCGCGCAGATGGACGGCGCGATTTTGGTCGTGTCGGCTGCCGACGGCCCGATGCCCCAGACCCGTGAGCACATCGTGCTGGCCCGTCAGGTGGGCGTGCCCTATATCGTCGTCTATATGAACAAGGTCGACCAAGTCGACGATCCGGAGCTTCTCGACCTTGTCGAGATGGAGATCCGTGAGCTGCTTTCCAAGTATGAGTTCCCTGGCGACGACATCCCGATTGTCCGCGGGTCCGCACTGGTGGCCCTTGAGAGCGCGTCCACCGATGCGAGCGCCGAGGAGTACAAGTCCATCCTTGAGCTGATGGACGCTGTGGACGAATATATCCCGACCCCCGAGCGCAAGGCCGACCAGGCTTTCCTGATGCCGGTGGAAGATGTCTTCACGATCACCGGGCGCGGCACCGTGGCCACCGGCCGCGTGGAGCGCGGCAGCCTCAAGCCGGGTGAGGAAGTCGAGATCGTCGGCATCCGTGAGACCCGCAAGACGGTCGTTACGAGCATGGAGATGTTCCACAAGACATTGGACTACGTCGAGGCCGGCGACAACGCGGGCTGCTTGCTGCGCGGCATCGCGAAGACAGACATCGAGCGCGGCCAGGTGCTGGCGAAGCCCGGTTCCATTAAGCCGCACACGAAGTTCCAGGGCCAGGTGTATGTGCTGACCAAAGAAGAGGGCGGCCGTCATACTCCGTTCTTCGGCAACTATCGTCCGCAGTTCTACTTCCGCACCACCGATGTGACCGGCGTCATCACGCTGCCGGACGGCGTCGAGATGTGTATGCCGGGCGACAACATCGAGATGGACGTCGAGCTCATCACCCCGATCGCCATCGAAGAGGGGCTCCGCTTCGCCATCCGCGAGGGCGGCCGCACGGTCGGCTCGGGTGTCGTCATCAAGGTCAACGAGTAAGTTAAGGTTGTTTTTTGGCCCGTCTGTCGGCCGCGCCGGAGGCGCGGCCGACAGACGGACTTATGTTTCTGCGGGGCCGCGCCGGCCCCTTGGGGAGGGCGTTATGCCGGAGCAGGTCCAAAAGCAAATGGCGGAAAATCGAAAGGCCCGGCACGACTACTTCATCGTGGAACGTTTTGAGGCCGGCGTCGAGCTGCGCGGCACCGAGGTCAAATCCATCCGTCTGGGCACGGTAAATCTCAAGGATTCCTTCTGTGTGGTAAAAGACGGGGAGCTGTTTGTGCGCGGCCTGCATGTGAGCCCGTACGAGAAGGGGAACGTATTCAACGTGGACCCCGTGCGGCCCCGGAGGCTGCTCATGCACAAGCGGGAGATCCGCCGGCTTGAGGCGCGCGTCAAACTGGAGGGTTTCGCGCTGATTCCGCTGAAAATCTATTTTCTTGGTCCCCGTGTCAAGCTGGAGATCGCGCTGTGCAAAGGGAAAAAGTTGCACGACAAGCGCGCGGCGGAAGCTGGGCGCGCGGCGCGGCGCGAAATGGAGCAACTGTTAAAGGAGAAAAACCGATGAGACGAAACAGACGCGTGTTTGCGGCGCTGACCGCCCTCGTGTTGTGCGCGGCACTGTTTGCCGGCTGCGCCCCGACGGGCGCCGGCACAAAGGGCACCCCAACGCCAACGCTGCCCCCGACGCCGTCCGAGACCCCACCCCTCAGCGGCGACGCGTCGGACGACAATTTACAAGGTACGGAGGAAGGCACAGTGAGCAATCCCGACAACCCGCTGGTGACGATCGAGATGGAAAACGGCGCGCAGATCGTGCTGGAGCTCTACCCAGACAAGGCGCCGAACACGGTGAACAACTTCATCTCGCTCATTCAACAGGGTTTTTACGACGGCCTCAAGTTCCACCGCGTGGCCGACGGGTTCATGATCCAGGGCGGGGACCCGGAGGGCACCGGCATGGGCGGACCGGGCTACAGCATCCCGGGCGAGTTTGATGCGAACAGTTTTGAGGGCAACGACGTCTCCCACACGGAGGGCGTGCTGTCGATGGCGCGTAGCGCCGATCCGGACTCCGCCGGCAGCCAGTTTTTCATCTGTGACGGGGACGCGAGCTTCCTGGACAATCAGTACGCGGCC
The DNA here is from genome assembly GCA_031265355.1 of Oscillospiraceae bacterium. Classification (NCBI taxonomy): domain Bacteria; kingdom Bacillati; phylum Bacillota; class Clostridia; order Eubacteriales; family Oscillospiraceae; species Oscillospiraceae bacterium. Next base: position 5,873 of record JAISCT010000062.1, read on the forward strand.
TTTGGCTGTGTGGTCTCCGGGATCGACGAGGTCCACCGCATCGCGGACATGGTCACAGAGTCAAACGGCGGGCCGCCGCCGGAGGACCAGGTGATGAAGAGCGTCACTGTGGACACGCGCGGGAAAGAATATCCGGCGCCGGAGACCATGCCGGACTGAGGGTCTGTCGGGCATCTTCGATCTCTACGGCACAGCGCGTGCGCGCCGTGTCGTAACGAGGGGGCGTACCGGTTTCGACGGGGATGGCCAGTCGAAGTAAGCGGGTCGTGGGGCCGAACCACGTAAAAAGCGGACCTTATAAATTAAAGAACAACGATAACAACTACGCTTTGGCGTACGCGGCCTAAATAAGGCCGCCGTCCCGCCCGGGAGGACCACGAACCGGGATGTGGGCGTGACGCAGTGGTGCACATGACCGCGGTAAGCTTTGCCCGCGGCAGGTAACATGAAGCTACCAAGCCACGCAGCTTGACAGTCGGCGGCGCGGCGAGGGAATGCAAAGGACTGTCTGCACCCGGAGAAAGCTTCGAGGAACTGTTTTCGGACAGGGGTTCAACTCCCCTCGCCTCCACCAAGACTGAGCCCTTGGAATTGTAACGATTCCAAGGGTTTTGTACTTGACCTGAGAAAGATTTTTGAACGCCTATATCCGTGATTTCAATAATGCCGTATATATGTCTTGGCTATGGGATTTTTCTTGACATTGTATCGGCACTCCGATATCATATAGTCGGGTGATCGGAATGAGATTCGAACAACGTTTGCGGGAGAAGGGAATCTCCCGCTATCAGCTGTCTAAAAACAGCGGCGTTCCCTGGGCGACGCTTGCAGATATTTACTCCGGTAAAACCCATTGGGAACGGTGCAGCGCGGCCACGCTGCTCAAGCTCGCAAAGGCGTTGGACATGGCTCCGGAAGAACTTGTGTTGTTGGATAACCAGGCGAATCCGTGCGCCGCGGATGGCAAACCGGTGGATAAAACCTACTTGGAAGCCGATCTCCCGGCCAGGATTCAAAAGGCAATTGCCGACTATCTGCAGGGGGAAAAAGACCAGGTGCTTCATCTAGACTGCCTCAGCGACGAGTTGTACGGAGCCATCAACGCCAACCTTTGGAGCGGGTGCATTACGGAGGAACAGGCGGGTTATCTGCGGAGGAAATATTTATACGGAACTGAGGCGGACGCAGATGATTGATTTTACGCCGTGCGAGGTGAATAAATTCAAAGCCTACGGCGGTGCCAACGGCAACAAAATCAACGTCCTCTACGGCGGGAAAAGCTATATGCTAAAGTTCCCGCCCCCGTCCCGCCGCAACAAGATGATGAGCTATACCAACGGCTGCGTCAACGAATACTTGGCGTGCCACATTTTTGCGGCGCTTGGATTTAAGACGCAGGAAACTTTGCTCGGCACGTATACCGACGGTCGTGGCAAGGGGAAAACGGTGGTGGC